>NZ_VFVA01000042.1:0-39914 GCF_006442155.1 Mesorhizobium sp. B2-4-14
CAAATCGAAGCCGCTCATCCATGAGCCCAATCTCTCGCCAAACCATCGCCGGTCCTCCCGGCGGACAAGAAAACCGTCACCCATGCAATCGGTCCATCCTGTTACCTATCTATCCGGTTCGGACAGCCAGGCATTTCTCCCCGTAAAGTGACGGGGAGAAAGACGCTGTCGCCGAGGATTTCGCCAATTGTCGACGTGGCAGAATGAGCGCCGGCCTCCCGGCCGGTTCCCTTCTCCCCGTCGCTATACGGGGAGAAGGTGGCGGCAGCAGGATGAGGGGCGGCACCAACCTCCGCAAGAATTCGTCACATCCCCGTCAGATCACTCATCAGCCCGGACGCCACCGACAGCCGCGACACGGTGATGTCGCCGCCCTCGGTCAGCGCCTGCAGCCGCTCGCGGATGCGCGCCACCCGCTCGCCGCCGGCTTCCAGCCAGGCGGCCACCGGATCGGCCGCCTTGGCATGACTGGTGAGCGCGGCGACCGCGATGCCGCGCCGCGCCGCGCCGATCGTGTCGGTGGCGCGCGACAGCGCGAGTTGGTCGTAATAATCCGACGGCGTGATCGAGCGCGCGGCGTCCTCGACGCGCGGGATGCGGAAGGCATCGCTGACGGCGAAGAACGCCTTGGCGGCCGCGACGATGTCGGCACCGGCCGTGCGCGCCGTCAGCGCGATATCGGGGATCAATTCCGCCACTTCGCTCAGCGCCAACTGCTCGGCCAGCCTTTCCGGCGCACCGGCCTTGAACAGCCCGTGCCGCTTCTCCTCGATCCGCTCGCGCGAGAAAGCCGGCAGCAGCGAAACGAGCTTGGGCTCCAGCGCCTTGCGCGCCTCCTGCAGTTCGGCGATGCGCTGGCCGAGCGGCGCCGTGCCGGTATCGTTCTTCAGGTACCAGCCGCTGCTCATGTAGATCAGCCGGCTGACGATCTGGTAGAGATCGAGCTGCACCTGGCCGTCGATCTGGTTGTCGAGCGCGTCGATCTCGCGATAGAGCGCCGGCAGCGCGAAGCCGTCGCGCACCACGGCGAAGGTGCGCACCACATCGGCGGCGGTGCGGCCCGTGGCCTCCTGCAGCCTGTTGACGAAGGACGGACCGCCGCGATTGACCAGGTCGTTGGCGACGACACGGGCGATGATCTCGCGGCGCAGCCTGTGACCATGGATCTCGGTGGCGTATTTCTTCGCCATCCGGTCCGGGAAATAGCCCATCAGATCACGGTCGAAATGCGCGTCATCAGGCACGTCGCTGACGACGATGTCGGAAAACAGCACGATCTTGGCATAGGCAAGCAGCACGCCGAGCTCGGCCCTGGTCAGCGGTTCGCCGCGCGCCTCGCGTTCGGCGAGCGCGGCCGGCGAGGGCAGTGTCTCGACCGCACGATCGAGCAAGCCGCGCGCTTCGAGCGCGGACATGAACCGGGCCTGATGCGCGATGTCGGCGAGGCCACGCTTGCGGGCAATGGAAAGCGCCAGCGTCTGCTCGTAATTGTTGGACAGCACCAGCCCGCCGACCTCGTCGGTCATCTCGGCCAGCAGCTTGTTGCGTGCCGGACGCGTCAACGATCCCTTGCGCATGGCGGATGCCAGCGCGATCTTGATGTTGACCTCGACGTCGGAGCAGTTGACGCCGCCGGAATTGTCGATGGCATCGGAATTGCAGCGGCCGCCATTCATGCCGAACTCGATGCGCGCCCGCTGCGTCACACCCAGATTGGCGCCCTCGCCGATCACCTTGGCGCGCACGTCGAGCGCGGTGATGCGGATGGCGTCGTTGGCCCGGTCGCCGACATCCGCATTGGTTTCGGTCGAGGCCCGCAGATAGGTGCCGATGCCGCCGAACCACAAAAGGTCGACCGGCGCCTTGAGGATGGCGGTCATGATCTCGGCCGGCGTGGCGGTCGTCTTGGCAAGGCCGATCGCCGCCGCCGCGGCCGCCGGCAAGGTGATCGACTTCTGGCTGCGCGAGACGATGATGCCGCCTTCCGACAGCTTGGTCTTGTCATAATCCTGCCAGCTCGACCGTGGCAGCGCGAACATGCGCTGGCGCTCGGCAATAGAGGCCTCCATGTCGGGATCTGGATCGATGAAGATGTCGCGATGGTCGAAGGCGGCGATCAGCCTCGTTTTTGGCGACAACAACATGCCGTTGCCGAACACGTCGCCGGACATGTCGCCGACGCCGACGACGGTGAAGGGCGAGGTCTGGATGTCGCGGTTCATCTCACGGAAATGCCGCTTCACCGCTTCCCATGCGCCCTTGGCGGTGATGCCCATCTTCTTATGGTCGTAGCCGGCCGAGCCGCCGCTGGCGAAAGCATCGTCCAGCCAGAAACCATGGTTTTCGCTGATGGCATTGGCGGTGTCGGAGAAGGTCGCCGTGCCCTTGTCGGCGGCGACGACGAAATAGGGGTCGTCCTGGTCGCGGCGCACCACGCCAGCCGGCGGAATGACACCGTCCAGCCCGATATTATCCGTGATCGACAGCAGGCTGGAGACGAAGTTCTTGTAGGCCGAGGTGCCGGCCTCGAAGATCGCGTCGCGGCCGGCGCTCATCGGCAGTTTCTTGGGATAGAAGCCGCCCTTGGCGCCGACGGGCACGATGACGGCATTCTTGACTTGCTGCGCCTTGACCAGGCCAAGCACTTCGGTGCGGTAGTCCTGGGCGCGGTCCGACCAGCGCAGGCCGCCACGCGCCACCGGGCCGAAGCGCAGATGCAGCCCCTCGACCTCGGAGCCGTAGACGAAGATCTCGCGCCACGGTCGCGGCGCCGGCAATCCCTCGACCGCTTGCGAGTCGAGCTTGATCGCCAGCGATTGACCCTTCTGTTTCGTATCGGCAACGAAATGATTGGTGCGCAGCGAGGCTTCGATCAAATTGAGATAGCGGCGGATGATGGTGTCATCATCGATGTTGGGCACATCTTCCAAGGCATCCTTGATCTTGGCCTTGAGGTGCTTCGCCGCCACCGCGCCTTCCGTCTCCGCCGTCGGCCCAAGCCGGGCGATGAAAAGCTCGTGCAGACCGCGCGCGATCTCCGGGTAGCGGTTAAGCGCGGCGGCGATGAAATCCTGGCTTTGCGGAATGCCGACCTGCTGCAGATAGCGGCCATAGGCGCGCAGGATGGTGATTTCTTCAGACCACAGGCCGGCGGTCTGGGCAAGGCCGTTATAGCCGTCATTGTCGACGTCGCCGCGCCAGACCGACAGGAATGCGTCCTCGAACAGCGCGCCGCCATCGGCAAGATCGATCGGCTTGCCGTAGCTGTTCTCCAGCTCCATGTCGTGGATGAAGACCATGCCCGTCGCGTCGTCGCCGACCTCGAACGTACGCTCGCTGATCACCCGAAAACCGATATTTTCCAGCACCGGCACCCGCCGCGACAGCGCCACCGGGCTGCCATGATGATAGATCTTCAGCGCAGCCTGGTGCGGCTTCTGCTCGCCATGGCGATAATAGTCGATGGCGATCGGGTTGGCGGCGCTGATCCTGGCGATGCGCCCAGCATCGACCAGCGCCACCGCCGCGCTGAACGAATCGCGGTAGCTTTCCGGCAGCCTTGCGGCAATGGCTTTCAACGCCGGGTCGCTGCCGCTAGCCTCAGCCGCCTCGGAAAGGGCGTCCTCCCAGGTGCGGACGATATCGCGGATCGCCGCTTCGATCGTCGCCTGCTCGACCTTGGGCGTCTTGCCGCCGGAGCGGCCGATGATGAAGTGGACACGCGCCAGCCCGCCTTCCGGGAAGGCCGGGTAATAGGCCGACAGCCGGCCTTCGAACACGGTCTTGAGATAGGTGCCGACCTTCTCGCGTACCACGCTGTCGTAGCGGTCGCGCGGCACGAAGACGAGGATCGAGACGAAGCGGTCGAACTGGTCGGCGCGCACCAGCGCCCTGACCCGCGGCCGCTCGATCAGGCCGAGGATGGCCGCGGCGTGCTTCCTTAGGATCGGCACCGGCACCTGGAACAATTCGTCGCGCGGATAGCTCTCCAGCACATTGATCAGCGCCTTGCCGGAATGGTCGTGCCGGTCGAAACCGGATTTGGCGATAATGGTTTCGGCCTTGGACCTGAGATACGGGATTTTCATCACCGAGCGCGTGTAGGCGGTCGAGGTGAACAGGCCGACGATGCGCAGTTCGCCCGACAACGCGCCCTTGGTGGTGTAGGTCTTGACGCCGATGTAATCGAGATAGATGCGGCGGTGCACGGAAGACTTGGCATTGGCCTTGGTGACGATCAACGGCTCCGGCCCGTGCAGGAAGGCGCGAATCTCAGGCGTTGTCGTCACCGCTTCAGTGCCGCGCCTGAGCACCAGCACGTCGGGATCGGACAGGATACCAAGCCCGGGCTTGTCGGCGCGCTCCAGCGTGCCGCTTTCCTCGCCGCCGGTATATTTGAACTCGCGCATGCCGAGGAAGGTGAAATTGTCGTCGCGCAGCCACTCCAGGAAGGCGATCGCCTCTGCAACGCTCTTCTTGTCGAGCGGCACAGCCGAATAGCGGAACTCCGAGATCGCCTGATCGAGCCGGGCCAGCATCGGTTTCCAGTCGTTGACGGCCGCATGCACTTGGCCAAGCATCTTGCGCAGCCGCTCGGCCAAGGCGTTTGCCGCCTCCGCGGTCAGCCGCGGGATATGGACGTGGATGACGCTCAGCCGGTCGTGGCTGCCGTCGTCCTTGGCGAAATTGCCGTCGCCGAGGATTTCCTCAACCCCGCCTTTGCCATGGCGCACCGTGATGACCGGATGGGTAACCAAGGTTGGCTCGCCGGCGGTCTCGGTGATCTCACCGAGGATGGAATCGAACAGAAACGGCATATTGTCGTTGACGACCGTTATGACCGTCATCGGCCTGCCTTCGCGGGCGACGCCGGAATCGCTCTCGACGGCAACGACGCACTCGCTTTTCTTGTGACGGGCTACCGCCTGGCCGGCGAGGTCGGCGGCGCGTTCCAGGTCACCCACTTGATAAGCGGCGATGTCTTCCGCCGGCGCACGGGCGAGCAGGTAATCGGCAAGCCTGGCTGGCCTGTCCTCCGTCTTCGCCGCCGCCGTTGCCCTCTTCTTCGACTTAGCTGCGGATTTCACGCTGGCCATGACGCTTCTTGCCTCCCGTCGTATGCTTTTGTGACTATGGTAGCAGATGACCGCCATTTGGCGACAAAGGTTTGACGGCTTGCCAAGAATTCTGGAATTCGGCGGCAAGGCATCGCCCGACGAGGAGAAACGAACCATGACCGGCAAAATCACCGCGCTTGATCTCGATACGGGGGAACTGAGCGAGCCGACAAAAGCCTATTTCGCCAAATGCGAGGAGAAGCTCGGGCTCGTTCCCAACGTGCTGAAGGCCTATGCCTTCGACGACAAGAAGCTGCGCGCCTTCACCGACATGTACAACGACCTGATGCTCGGCGATTCCGGCCTGTCGAAGCTGGAGCGCGAGATGATCGCGGTCGCCGTCTCCTCCATCAACCAGTGCTACTACTGCCTGACCGCGCATGGCGCGGCGGTGCGGCAGCTGTCCGGCGACCCTTCGCTCGGCGAGATGATGGTGATGAATTTCCGCGCCGCCGATCTTTCGCCGAGACAGACGGCAATGCTCGAATTCGCCGTCAAGCTGACCGAGGAACCGGCCAAGATCGTCGAGGTCGACCGGGCCACGCTTCGCAAGGCCGGCTTCAGCGACCGCGACATGTGGGACATCGCCTCGACGGCTGCCTTCTTCAACATGTCGAACCGGGTGGCGGCGGCGATCGACATGCGCCCGAATGACGAATACCACGCCATGGCAAGGTGAAGAACCGGGTCTCCAACCAGATTACATATTAGCAATCTCTCATTCTAATTGCGTGTTTGCCTTTTTGGCCCGATGATGGTGGGGCGGCACGGCCGCATGCCGGTTCGATGCCGCTGAACAAGGAGGAGAACATGGCGAAATTTCTCTATGTATATCATGGCTCCGGCAAGATGCCTGCGACCGAGGCCGAGCGGAAAGCCGCGATGGACGCCTGGAATGGCTGGTTCGGAAAGCTGGGCTCGGCGGTGGTCGACGGCGGCAATCCGGTCGGCATGTCCAAGACCGTGCTGCCGGGCGGCAAGGTCGAGAACAATGGCGGCAGCAATCCGACCGGCGGCTATTCGATCATCGAGGCCAAGGACATCGACGATGCCGCCGACAAGGCCAAGGGCTGCCCGATGCTGGCCATGCCGAACTGCAGCATCGAGATCGCGCCTATCATCGAAATGATGTAATGGGCGCGCCGCGCGTGCGACGCGGTAAAGCGCGACAAGACAAATCGCCGGCGCTGCCCCTCACCTGCCTGCCGGCATCCTCTCCCCGTATAGTGACGGGGAGAGGACGCTCTCATCGACGATTTCGCCGATCGCCAGCGTTGCTGAAAAAACGCCGAGGTTGCGGCCAGCCTCCTTCTCCCCGTCGCTATACGGGGAGAAGGTGCCGGCAGGCGGATGAGGGGCAGCGCCGGCGGTCGAAGAATGGATTGAGCCGAGCGCGCCCTCCCATCGAGCGCTCTTACGGGCGCTCGAAAGCAACGATCCGGGGCTGGCGCGGCGCCACGCCTTCGACATCGTCGCCCTGCGCGACAAGGTGGGACGTGTCGAGGAGTTTCCCGATGTCGCCGTGCCCAAGCAGGCGGTTGGAGAGACGACGGAAACCGCGACAGCGTTGGAACTCTGGCTTGGGTTCGAAATGCCGACATCGCTCCGGCTCGATCGTCTGCTCGCCAACGGACTCGGTATCTCGCGATCAAGGCTTCAGGCGCTGGAAGAGTGACGATTGCTGCTCGTCGATCCAGGCGGCGCAAAAGCCCTGCGCAAGCCGGCCCGCGAGGGAACGACATTGCGTACCGACCTGACCGGCGAACCTGATCGGCAGGTCATTATCGCGGCAGCCCTCGGATGAAAATGAAAAAGGGGCGGCGCACTGGTGTGCCCCACCCCTTTTCAAATGGAGGAACGGAAATTACGCCGCGCCGACTGCCTTGGCCGACTTCTCGAAGCGCTTGCGCTCGTTGGGGTCGAGATAGAGCTTGCGGAGGCGGATGGTCTTCGGCGTCACCTCGACCAGTTCGTCGTCCTGGATCCAGGCCAGCGCGCGTTCCAGCGTCATGCGGATCGGCGGCGTCAGCTTGACCGCCTCGTCCTTGCCGGCGGCGCGGATGTTGGTGAGCTTCTTGCCCTTCAGCACGTTCACTTCGAGGTCGTTGTCGCGGGAATGGATGCCGATGATCATGCCCTGATAGACCTTCACGCCCGGATCGATGACCATGGGGCCGCGGTCTTCCAGGTTCCACATGGCGTAGGCGACCGATTCGCCCTGCTCGTTGGAGATCAGCACGCCGTTCGTACGGCCGGGCAACTCGCCCTTGTAGGGCTCATAGGCGTGGAACAGCCGGTTCATCACGGCGGTGCCGCGCGTGTCGGTCAAAAGTTCCGACTGGTAGCCGATCAGGCCACGCGTCGGCGCGTGGAAGACGATGCGCTGGCGGTTGCCGCCCGACGGACGCAGTTCGACCATCTCGGCCTTGCGCTCCGACATCTTCTGCACGACGACGCCGGCATGCTCCTCATCGACGTCGATGACGACTTCCTCGACCGGCTCAAGCAGTTCGCCGTTCTCGCCCTTCTGCATGACGACGCGCGGACGCGACACGGCGATCTCGAAGCCTTCGCGGCGCATCGTCTCGATCAGCACGGCGAGCTGCAATTCGCCGCGGCCGGAAACGAAGAACGAATCCTTGTCGGGCGATTCCTCGATCTTGAGCGCGACATTGCCTTCGGCCTCGCGCAGCAGCCGGTCGCGGATGACGCGGCTGGTCACCTTGTCGCCTTCGGTGCCGGCCAGCGGACTGTCATTGACGAGGAAGGACATGGTCACGGTCGGCGGATCGATCGGCTGCGCATGCAGCGCCTCGGTCACGCTCGGGTCGCAGAACGTGTCGGCGACGGTGCCCTTGGACAGACCGGCAATGGCGACGATGTCGCCCGCCTGGGCTTCCTCGATCGGCTGGCGCTCGAGGCCGCGGAAAGCGAGGATCTTGGAAATGCGGCCGGTTTCGATCTGGGTGCCGTCATGGTGCAGCACCTTGACCGGCTGGTTGGCCTTCAGCGTGCCGCTCTCGATGCGGCCGGTGATGATGCGGCCAAGGAAGGGATTGGCCTCCAGGATGGTACCGATCATCCGGAACGGACCGGGGTGCACGGTCGGCGCCGGCACATGCTTGATGACGAGATCGAACAGCGGCGCGAGCTGCTGGTCCTTGGGGCCTTCCGGATTTTCCGACACCCAGCCGTCGCGGCCTGAACCGTAGAGGATCGGGAAATCGAGCTGCTCGTCGGTGGCGTCGAGCGCGGCGAAAAGGTCGAACACCTCGTTGACCACTTCGACATGGCGGGCGTCCGGCCGGTCGATCTTGTTGATGACGACGATCGGCCGCAGGCCGACCTTGAGCGCCTTGCCGACGACAAACTTGGTCTGCGGCATCGGGCCTTCGGCGGCATCGACCAGCACGATGGCCGAATCCACCATCGACAGGATTCGCTCGACCTCGCCGCCGAAATCGGCGTGGCCGGGCGTGTCGACGATGTTGATGCGCGTATCCTTCCAGTCGACCGAGGTCGCCTTGGCGAGGATGGTGATACCGCGCTCCTTTTCCAGGTCGTTGGAATCCATGGCGCGCTCGGCGACGCGCTGGTTGTCGCGGAAGGAGCCGGACTGCTTCAGAAGCTGGTCGACAAGGGTAGTCTTTCCATGGTCGACGTGCGCGATGATCGCGATATTACGGAGTTTCATGTTCAGGTCTCGGGAGCGTTGCAGGCAGCTGGCCAAAGGCGCTGCCTCTTTCGGTTGCGCGGCTCATACAAGGTTTTTCGCATTTGCGAAAGAGGACGCACGACACCAAATCCTCATCAAATCTTAAGCATCCTCGTGTGAAATGATTTTGTTAACCAAGGCGGGAACCTTTCATGGCCCGGGCAGTTCGAACGTGATGACCGATAAACTCAACCGTTTTTGGCCGCTCGTCGGATTCGCGGCCTTCGCCACGCTGCTGGCGGCCAACGCCGCGCAGTCGGCCGCGGCGCTGAAGGAAGCACGGCCTGTTCTTCCGACAGATACCTCTTCGGCCCAGCAGGTCTTCGCCGACGCGCCTGATGGCGTTGACCCCGTGGTGACCGGCCCGGTCAGCGCCGCCTTCAAGCAGCGCCAGGACGCCGCCAATTGCGACGGCGCCGTCTGGCCGAACATTCCAATGGTCTGCTACCCGGATTGACGGCTGCTTCAACGGCCGTCCCAGGTCGCCTCACGCAGAGCGCACAGGGTCGAGCGTGACCTTGTAAAGCTCGTTGTCGTCACGATCCATCAACCGCACCGTCAGCTGCTCGGCGGCGCCGGATATATCGACCAGGCCGAAGAACTGCAGCCCGGCTGACGGCGGCAGGTTCTGGCCCTGCTCCGCGGTCGGCGCCTTGATGAACTTCAGTTCGGGGCCAAAGGTCATGTCGAAATCGTTAGGACCGAAGGTGCCGGCGTGGATCGGGCCGGAGACGAACTCCCAGAACGGGTTGAAATCCTGGAACTGCGCCTTGTCCGGATTGTAGTAATGCGCCGCCGTGTAATGGACGTCGGCGGTGAGCCAGACGGTGTTGGTGATGCCGGCGTTCTTGATGTAGCGCAACAGGTCGGCGAATTCGAGTTCGCGGCCTTTCGGCGCGCCATTGTCGCCATTGCTGACCGCTTCGGCGCCAACCTTTTTGGTGCCGTCGTCCCAGACCACGAGGCCGAGCGGCATGTCGGCGGCGATGATCTTCCAGGTCGCCTTCGAGTTCGTCAACTCGCGCTTCAGCCACTTCGTCTGCTGTTCGCCGAGCATGCGCGACTGCGGCGTCATGGTGTCCTCCATGTCGGGGCCGTTGGGGCCGCGATAGGAGCGCATATCGAGGAAGAACACGTCGAGCAGCGGTCCGTGAGCGATCTTGCGATAGACACGACCCGGCTCCGATGGCTCGTAGCGGATGGTTGTCATCTCGTGGAAGGCGCGCGCGGCGCGGGCCGCCAGCACGTGGATGGATTTCTCCTTGTAGCGATCGTCGGCGCTGAGGTTCTTCGAATCCGACCAGTTGTTCAGCACTTCATGGTCGTCCCACTGGTAGAAAGTCGGGCAGATGGCGCTGAGTTCCAGCACGTTCTTGTCCATCATGTTGTACTTCCACTGGTCGCGATATTCGTCCAGCGTCTCGGCCACCTTGCGCTTGCCGTCGATGAGAACGACGTTCTTCCACTTGCCGCCGCCGGGCAGGTCGACTTCGTCCTTCATCGCGCCATCGGCATAAATGGTGTCGCCCGAATGCAGGAAAAAGTCCGGCGTATGCTTGGCGATGGTGGAGTAGGTCTTCATGCCGGTCTCGTCGATGCCCCAGCCCTGGCCGGCGGTATCGCCCGACCAGGCGAAGCGCACGTCGCGCTTCGAGGACGGCGCGGTGCGGAAACGACCGACGATCGGCTCGGAGACGGCATTGATGTCGGAAAGATCGGCCGCCGACATGCGGTAGAAGATGTCCTGGTCGGAGGCGAGGTCGGTGAGCAGCCGCTTGACCGTATAGTCGCTGGCCGGCGACGTATCGAGCGGCGCCAGCTTCGTCGCATTGGCGAAGCTTTCCGTGGTCGATACTTCGAACATGACGCGCGCGGGGCGGTCGGTGCGGGTCCAGACCATGCCGCTGACGGCGTCGACATCACCGGACTGGACGCCATGGGTGAAGGCCGGACGCTGGCTGGCGCGGGAATAATAGGGCAATGCGAGCCCCGAGGCGCCGAGCAGACCGGCCGCGCTGGCCGAAGTGACGAAGGCGCGGCGGGTCATCGATAACTTCTTCATGGCTGTCTCCTGGATGGCTTTGAACGATGCCACCAAGCTCTGGCCTGAATGTTTCAAGCACATTTCGGAACCATGAAGTTTTGACAACAGTGCCAATCTCCCCCTCGAGGGGGAGATGTCGCCGAAGGCGACAGAGGGGGTCGCCTCGCGTGAAGTGCTAACCTTCATCTGCCGCGGGACGTCGGCGTCCGGTCGGACCGACCCCCTCTGGCCGCTTTTGCGGTCATCCCCCTCAAGGGGGGAGACTGGCGTCCCGCCTCAAGCCGCTTGCGCCTCGGGATCGAACGCCGGCCTGTCGGTGTTGATCAAAAGCGAGATACACGCCGCCGCGATCGCCGTCATGCCGGCGATCAGGAAGGCCAGCTCGTAGTTGCCCTGCAGCTCGCGCATCGTGCCGCCGAAGGCAGCGGCGGTGGCAGCCCCGACCTGATGGCCGGCGACGATCCAGCCGAACACGATCGGCCCACTGCGATCGCCGAAAGCCTCGTTGGCGAGCCGTAGCGTCGGCGGCACGGTGGCGATCCAGTCGAGGCCGTAGAGCACCGCGAAAATGATCAGGCTTGTCGCCGAGAAGCCGGAATAGGGCAGGTAGATCAACGACAGGCCACGGATGGCATAATAGACGCCGAGCAGCTTGCGCGGGTCGTAACGGTCGGTGAGCCAGCCTGATAGCGTCGTGCCGATCAGGTCGAAAATGCCCATCATCGACAACAGGCCGGCGGCCTGCACCTCGCCGATGCCCATATCGCCGCAGAAGGCGATCAGATGTGTGCCGACCAGCCCGTTGGTGGTGAAACCACAGACGAAGAAAGTGGCGAACAGATACCAGAACACCCTTGTGCCGGCGGCGCGGCGCAACGTGTTGAGCGTGTGCGCCAGGAAATTGCCCTGCGAAGCGGGCGAAACCGGTGGCACGTCGTCGGCTCCGGCGCCATAGCGAACCATACCGATCGAGGCCGGACGCTCGGGCACCAGCAGCCAGACCAGGGGCAGAAGGCAGGCGGTGGCGACCGCGACCGCGATTGCGACCGGCTTCCAGCCGCCCGACTGTGCCAGGGAAGCGATCAGCGGCAGGAAAATCAGCATGCCGGTGGCGCTGGAGGCCGACATTAGCCCCATGACCAGGCCGCGATTGGTCTTGAACCAGCGGTTGACGATGGTGGCGCCGAGCACGCTGGCGACGGCGCCGGAGCCGATGCCGGAGAAGACGCCCCAGGTGATGAACAGGTGCCACGGCTTGGTCATAAGCAGACTGAGCGCGGTCGAGGCCGACATCACCACCAGGGCGGCAAGCAGCGTGCGCCGCAGCCCGATCCGCTCCATCAGCGCGGCCGCGAACGGACCGGTGAGGCCATAGAGCAGGATGCCGACGCCAGCCGCCAGCGAAATGACATCGCGCCGCCAGCCAAAACTGTTTTCGAGCGGCAGCATCATGACGGCGGGCGCGGAACGCAAGCCGGCCGCGATCAGCAGGCAGAGGAAGATGACGCCGACCACGACGAAAGCGTAGCGCTGGCCAAATGGACGGGATTGGGCTACCATGTTACTTACCGGTACGTTGCAAGATGGGAGCATGTATACGTACCGATCGGTAACATTGTCAATCGAGTCCCATGATGCCAACTGACAAAAATATTGAACTGGCCATCAGCGACGGTCATGCATCGGCGCCGCCGAAGGCCGCCAAGAAGATCCTCGACGTGGCCTATGAGCTGTTCTACCGGCGCGGCATAAGAGCGATCGGTGTCGACGAGATCGTCAAGCGCGCCGGCGTCACCAAACCGAGCCTCTATCGCAGCTTCCCCTCCAAGGACGAACTGGCCGCGTCCTATCTCAGGCAATACGACCTTGAGTTCTGGGAGCGCTTCGATGAGGCCGTCGATGCGCATCCGGGCGATCCGCGCGCACAGATCATTGCCTTCCTCACCCGCGTCGGCAAGCGCACGCAGAAACCGGACTTTCGCGGCTGCGGCATGACCAATGCGGCCGTCGAATATCCCGAGCGTGGCCATCCGGCACGCGTGGTGAGCGAGGAGAACAAGCAGGAACTGCGTCGCAGGCTGCGTACCATGGCTGCGGCGATGGGCGCGCAAGACGCCGATACGCTGGGCGACGGGCTGCTGCTGCTCATCGAGGGCGCCTATATCAGCGGCCAGCTGTTCGGCCTCGGCGGCCCGGCGCAATCGGTCGCCCGCAACGCCGACCTGCTGATTGAGGCAAGCGTGAAGAAATAAGACTTTCAGGCGCTGGCGCAGCCCCTCACCTGCCTGCCGGCATCCTCTCCCCGTATAGGACGGGGAGAGGGGCGCTCTCATCATCGATTTCGCCAATCGACGGCGTTGCAACGAGAGCGCCGAGGTAGCGGACGTCCGCTTCTCCCCGTCACTATATACGGGGAGAAAGTGCCGGCAGGCGGATGAGGGGCAGCGCAGACGAGACGCGGAGCTTCGCCTGCGGCAAGGACAGGCACGCCGTCATCGGCGATGTGCCGCCCTTCGGCCGGGTCGATAATTAGCCTACTTGCTCGCCTTGGCGCGGTCGACCGCGTCCATGATCATCTTCTTGGCGTATTTGGAATCGTGCCAGCCCTCGATCTTGACCCATTTGCCGGGCTCGAGATCCTTGTAGTGCTCGAAGAAGTGCTGCACCTGATGGCGGGTGATCTCGGGCAGATGCGTGTATTCGGTGACGTTCTCGTAACGCAGCGTCAGCTTCGGCGACGGCACGGCGATGACCTTCTCGTCCTGGCCGGCATTGTCTTCCATGATCAGGACGCCGATCGGCCGCACATTGATGACGCAGCCCGGCACCAGCGCGCGCGTGTTGCAGACCAGCACGTCGATCGGATCGCCGTCGCCCGACAGCGTGTGCGGCACGAAGCCGTAATTGCCGGGATAGCGCATCGAGGTGTGCAGGAAGCGGTCGACGAACAGCGTGCCGGCCTCCTTGTCCATCTCGTACTTGATCGGCTCGCCGCCGATCGGCACCTCGATGATGACGTTGACGTCTTCAGGCGGATTCTTTCCGGTGGCTATGGCTTCGATGCGCATGGCTTTGTCCCTCTCTCGGTTGGGAGACCGATAGCGGGCGGCGCAAAATGGCGCAATGCGGCGAATGGTGTTCACGTATGTCAGGCGAGACGCGATTGGCGTTCGACGCGTTCAACAATCAGCACAAGATGTTTCAGCGTCGTGATTTTTGCGCGGGATGCCTCCTGTAGGCTTCGCCTTCCGAGATTATCCCTCGGCAGTCACTCCCAGACGAAAGCGACCTTCTTCAGCGCTTTCTGCTCGAAGATCTCGACGCCTTCGGCAATGTCGCGGCCGCCGGCGCCGGCATAGAAAGCCAGCGCGTTCTGATTGTCTTCCAGCGCCCACACCACCATGCCTTTCAGGCCATGGTCGGTGAGACGTGCCCTGGCTGCCGAAAACAGCCGCCGGCCAAGACCGATGCCCTGATATTCCGGGCGCAGGTACAATTCGTAGATCTCGCCCTGCTGCTTGAGTTCCCGGGCGCGGTTCTTGCCGATCGTCGCATAGCCGGCGATCGTACCGCCGATCTCGACCACTAGGACGGTCGCGGCGCGGCGAATCGCATTCGCCCACCAGTCGGCGCCGCGGCGGTTGATCATCGATGTCAGCGTGCGATGCGGAATGATCCCGCTATAGGCGCCACGCCAGGCCTCGAGATGCACTTCGGCGATGGCGCCGGCGTCGCGCGGTTCGGCTTTGCGGATGTCGATCGTCAGCGTATTCATGATTTGTTAACCATAAACCCGCATCGCGCGATTGCAAAGAGTCAGGGCGGCCCGCCGACCGCTTTCTTGCAATCGGTCCCGACACTGCTGACATTGGACAAAGCCATCTGAGAACGCGTTCAGCCGAGACGCATGACGTGGTTTTCGAGAACCGAAGCGCGGCGGGCGGGCTTTTCAGATTTCGACCAGATGGTCGTCGAGCTCGTTGGTATCGTCCGGCGTGACCGGGAAGTGTTCGGCCAGCACTGCCCCCACCTGCTCGATCGCCTTGACGAAACCGTCGGCAAGCCGGTCGTCGCCGGCATGCGCGGTGAGATCCCGCACGACGCCATCCCAGACATGCTGGCCGACCTTTGCGTCGATACCCGAATCGGCGACCACCTCTGCATAGCGTTCGGCGATCGAGACGAAGATCAGCACGCCGGTGCGCGCCGTGGTGCGATGGACGTTGCGGGCAAGGAACTGCTTGAGCGCGTTGGCGTGTGCCGCCTGATAGCGCAGCCGCCGTGGCACCATATGGATGCGCAGGGCGGGCAGCGCCCACAACAGCGTCAGCACGCTGGCCAGCGCCAGAAGTTCGGCGATGACGAAATGCGGCAGGCGGATGGCGAGCCACCATGCCTCCAGCCCATAGGCGACGGCGAGGCTGACGATCAGCATGCCGAGTGTCGCCATCAAGGCGGCGGGGGAGAAATAGCCGTCGCTGGCACGCGCCACGACGCAGTAGATTTCGCCATCGGTCCTGGCCTCCGCGGCGCGGATCGCGTCGGCGATGCGTTCATGATCCTGCGGGCTGATCGGTCGTGTCGCCATGCCGTTGCCTCACCAGCCTCCTGACGAACCGCCGCCGCCGGACGAACCGCCGCCGCCCGAAAAACCGCCGCCACCGCCACCCGAAGACCAGCCACCGCCGGAACTTCCGGAAGACCAGCCACCACCGGATGAGGAGCGCCGGCCAGGCTCGAAGGTCATGCCGAGCCAGCGATAACGGCCCGGCCCGAGTTTCTGGCCGAAGATCGGCGGCAGGACGGAAGCCGCGATGCCGCCGAAGAAAATGATCGCCCAGATGCCAATGAAGATGGCGAAGAACAGGTTGTCGGAATTGAACGGCGCCTGCTGGTTGCGCTTGCCTCGCGCTTCCAGTTCCTCCGGATTGCCTTCCAGCACCATGACCATGTCGTCGACGGCCTTGCTGATGCCACCGGAGAAGTCGCCGGCGCGGAAGGCCGGCACCATGTCGTTCTCGATGATCAGCTTGGTGTGCAGGTCGGTCAGCGTGCCTTCCAGCCCGTAGCCGACCTCGATGCGCATCTTGCGGTCATTCGGCGCGACCAGCAGCAGGACGCCGTTGTTCTCCTTGGCCTGGCCAAGCTTCCAGAAGCGGAACAGCCGGTTGGCGTAGGGCTCGATCTCCTCGCCGCCGAGGCTCGGGATGGTGGCGACGACGATCTGGTCGGAACCCTTTTTCTCGAAATCGGCGAGCTTCTGCGTCAACGCTGCTTTGGTGCCGGCATCGATGATGCCGGCGTAGTCGACGACACGCCCGGTGAGGGCGGGAAGATCGGCGGCGAAGACGGTGAGGGGCAGAAGGAGGAGGCAGAGAAGAAGGCCAAGAGTGTTTAGGCAAGCGTTCCTTCGCGCCCCCCTCTGTCCTGCCGGACATCTCCCCCTCAAGGGGGGAGATCGGCCGTAACCACGACCTTCGCCAATCGCCGACATTGCAAGCAGAGCGCCGCCTGCGAAATTGCCAATCTCCCCCCTTGAGGGGGAGATGTCCGGCAGGACAGAGGGGGGTATCAACACGCCAGCGGTCCGTCTTCGCAGAATCAGATGGTAGTCGTTCACCCGCCCTGCTTCGTGCTCGTGCCGAAATCGACCTTCGGCGGCTGCATCTTGTCTTCGGCGACGGTGAAATTGGCGAAGGGCTCGTTGCCGCGGAACCAGAGTGTCGCCCACAGCACCGACGGGAACGTCCTCAGGGTCAGGTTGTAGTCCCTGACCGCCTGGATGTAGTCGCGCCGCGCCACCGCGATGCGGTTCTCCGTGCCTTCGAGCTGTGCCTGCAGCGCCAGGAAGTTCTGGTTGGCCTTGAGGTCGGGATAGGCCTCGGACACGGCGATCAGCCGCGACAGCGCGCTGGTCAGCCCTGCCTGGGCATCCTGGAACTTCTTGAAGGCCTCCGGATCCTTCAGCGTTTCCGGCGTCACGGTGATCTGCGTTGCCTTGGCGCGCGCCTCGACAACCGCGTCGAGCGTGTCTTTTTCGTGCGCGGCGTAGCCTTTGACCGTCTCCACCAAATTGGGGATGAGATCGGCGCGCCGCTGGTACTGATTCAGCACCTCGCTCCAGGCCGCCTTGGCGTTTTCTTCCGCCGTCGGGATCGTGTTGTAGCCGCAGCCGGCGAGCAGCGGCAACACGATTGCCATCATCAGGAAGGCGGGCAGCGTACGGAATATCGATGGTCGGGCAAGGCGCTGGGCAGACATGATGGGTCCCTCGGTAGAAGTTGCATGCGAAGCATTATCACAATCGGCGCGCAAGAAAACGGCTTCGACGGGATGGCTGTCGGCACGGTTACCCTCGGCTGCAAGCCCCTGTGATTGCCCGCGCGAACACGATAAGGTTCGGTCGAAACGGGACATCATCATGGCGGAACGCCAAGACAGCGACACGGAATCGCGCCGTATTCTCGAGCGCGTCGCGCGCGAGACCGATCCGGCCGGCAACTCCTTCGTGGCGAGGACGACGAAAGGCATGCGCGACCATGTCGCGGCGGCCGACGCCGACCGCTCGGACCCAATCGAGGTCTGGGGCACCCGCGTTGGCAGGATACTCGGACTGCTTCTGGCGCTGGGCCTGATGGTCTGGCTCGTGCTTTTCCTCACCCGGGGCAGCTAGGAATCAAAAAGAGAATGAGCGCCGAAAAACCCGACGCACCGCGTGCGGTCATCGTCATTTCCAGCCATGTCGCCCGCGGGTCAGTCGGAAACCGCGCCGCAGTGTTCGCCCTGGAGACACTGGGCTTTCCGGTCTGGGCCGTTCCCACGATCATCCTGCCCTGGCACCCCGGCCATGGGCGGGCGACACGCATCGTGCCGCCGCTCGACCAGTTCAAGGCGCTGATGGCCGACCTCGAGCGGGCGCCATGGCTGGGCGAGGTCGGCGCGGTGCTGTCGGGCTATCTCGGTGAGGCCGGTCAAGCCGAAGCCGTCGCGTCACTGGTCGCCGCGGTGAAGGCAAGGACACCCGGCGCCGTCTATATCTGCGATCCGGTGATGGGCGATTCGGGCGGCCTCTATGTGCCCGAGCCCACCGCCGCCGCCATGCGCGACCGGCTGATGCCGATCGCCGATATCGCCACGCCCAACCGCTACGAACTGGAATGGATGGCCGGCGCGCCGCTGCCCGACCTGAAATCCGTGATCTCGGCCGCGCTCCATGCCGGCCCATCGACGATGCTGGTCACTTCGGCACAGTCGATGATGACTGGCGGAACCGGCAATCTGCTGCTCGACGGCAACCAGGCGCTGCTCGCCGAGCATCGCCTCATCGACAAGCCGCCGAACGGCCTTGGCGACCTCACGGCGGCCGTCTATCTGGCGCGCATCCTCTCCGGTCAGCCGCCGATTAAGGCGCTGCAGTCGACCACGGCGGCGGTCTACGAGATCCTGGCGCGCACCGCCAAGCGCGGCGGCGACGAATTGCAGCTCGAAACCGATTCGCAGAGCCTGTCGCACCCGATGGCGATGGTGCAGCTTCGCCACCTCACGCATCCCGGGCGGGACCGCCGGGCTTGACCACGGCCACCGTCGTGCTTGTCGGCGCCGACGGCTGCAAGGCCGGCTGGATCGCGGTGCGGCGCGATCCGGATGCGGCGCCTTCGGTGAAGGTCTTTGCCAGCTTCGCGGCGCTGCTTGCGGCAGTTCCCGACGACGCAATTGTCGCCGTCGACATGCCGATCGGCCTGCCCGAGTTTTCGAGCAAGGGCGGGCGCGGACCGGAGGCTCAGGTCAGGCCGTTGCTGGGGGCACGCCAGTCCAGCGTGTTTTCGATCCCGTCCCGCGCCGCGTTTTATGCGGACATGCCTGGTACGCCGCGCATATCAGGGCAAGCGAGGTCGCCAAGGCTACCTCTGATCCGCCGCGCGGCGTTTCGATCCAGGCCTTTGGCATTTTTTCGAAGATCCGCGAGATCGACACCTTGCTGATCGCACGGCCCGATCTGCGCGGCCGTGTCTTCGAATCGCATCCGGAAGTGGCGTTCTGCCGGTTGAATGGCGATCAGGCCATGAGTTTGCCGAAGAAGATCAAGGGCAGCATCAATCCGGCCGGCATGGCGGAACGGAAGGCGCTGCTCTGCCGCCACGGCTATGACATGGACTTCCTCGGCCAACCGCCGCCGCGCGGAGCGGCCGCCGATGATTTCCTCGATGCGGCGGTGATGATGCTGATCGCCGGCCGCATCGCCGGCGGCAAGGCCAGGCCGTTTCCGGACCCGCCGCTGGCCGACGGTTTTGGAATACCGGTCGCCATCTGGGCATGACAGTGTCGGCGGACGTCCGATTTTGGCGCATGGCATTTATGGCCAGCCCCCGCAATTCTGCATTGCTCGTTATAGGCTTTTGCCGCTAGAGCCTTTCTCGACCGCAACGCATCGGCCTGAAAACCGAATTCGGGTTTCGGAAAGCACGATGCGTAAAGCAGAATTTGAGCTGCCGCCTCCAACACGGAAAGCCGCCTATGCCTCATCTTCCCGACCACCTTCTCGCCGGTTATCGCAATTTCATGAACGGCCGCTACCTCACAGAGAGCGGCCGCTATCGCGAGCTCGCGCGCGAAGGGCAGGCGCCGGAGACGATGATCGTGGCCTGTTGCGATTCGCGCGCGGCGCCCGAGGCGATCTTCGACGCCGGACCCGGCGAACTCTTCGTGCTGCGCAATGTCGGCAACCTGGTGCCGCCCTACGCGCCGGACGGCGAGTTCCATTCGACCTCGGCCGCGCTCGAATTCGCGGTGCAGAGCCTCAAGGTCAAGAACATCGTCGTCATGGGCCATGGCCGCTGCGGCGGCATCCGTGCCGCGCTCGACACCACGTCCGCGCCGCTGTCTCCCGGCGATTTCATCGGCAAGTGGATGAGCCTGATCGCGCCGGCCGCGGAGACCGTCGCCTCCAGCACATTGATGACGGCGACGGAGCGCCAGACGGCGCTGGAGCGCATCTCGATCCGCTATTCCATCGCCAATCTCAGGACCTTCCCTTGCGTCTCGATCCTGGAGGGCAAGGGGCGACTGTCGTTGCACGGGGCCTGGTTTGACATTTCGACCGGCGAGCTCTGGGCGATGAACAAGGAGACCGGCGATTTCGAGCGGCCGGTGCTGGAATGAACGGGACGGCGCGCCAGCTGTCGAACGTCCGGTCGGTCGGTCTCACGGCGGCCGCACTGCTGGCTGCGATTTCGGCCGCACGCGCTGACGACGGCGCCATCATCAACCGTTGGTATTCGGCGCTGCTGGTCGCCGACCGCACCGAACTTTCCGAGCTGCTCGCCGACGACGTCCGCATCAAACTCGACGACCTCGGCGTCGTCCAGAGCAAACAGGAATTCATCGTCTCGATCGACGAATGGAAGAGCGCGGTTGCCGGCGCTGCGATCCGTCACCGGATCGAGAAGAGCGAGGGCGGCGTCACCACGGTGATCGCCTGCTACGACTTCCCCGACAACGACATGCTGATGCAGGAAACCTTCGCGGTGACCGACAACCGCATCACCGCCAGCTCGCAGGCGGCAATCGCCGAAAACTGCGACGGCTACTGAGGCAGACCGGCCGACTGTCATATTGCGGGCTCACGAGCCGCGCCCTACATCGGTGACACCCTCCCTTTGACGCCAGCGAAAGACCCTCCATGTCCTCCACGAAAGCCGTCGACCTCGCCGCCCATCCGCTGACCGCGTGGCAGGGGCCGCTCGGCCTGCCTGATTTCGCCCATATCGGCGACGGCGACTTTTCCCCGGTCTTCGACGCGGCGCTGCAGGCGCATGAGGCGGAGATCGACGCGATCGCCTCCAATAAGGATGCACCGACGATCGAGAACACGCTTCAGGCGCTGGAACTCGGCGGCGAGGCGCTCGATCACGTCTCGTCGATCTTCTGGTGCCGCGCAGGCGCCTACACCAACGAGACCATCCAGGCGCTGGAGCGCGACATTTCGCCGAAGATGTCGAGGCATTTCTCGGCGATCTCGATGAATGAAAAGCTGTTTGTCCGCATCGACGACCTCTACCAGCGCCGCGAGAGCCTGGGGCTCGATGCCGAGACCCTGCGCGTGTTGGAAAAAACCTGGAAAGGTTTCGTCCGCTCCGGTGCGAAACTGGACGCCGAAGGCAAGAAACGGCTGGCCAGAATCAATGAAGAGCTATCGTCGCTCGGCACGACTTTCGGCCAGAATGTGCTGGCCGACGAGCGCGACTGGGCGCTGTTTCTCGACGAGGCCGACCTCGCCGGCCTGCCGGACTTTCTGAGGAGCGCCATGGCCGAAGCAGCCGAGACGCGCGGCCAGAAGGGCCGTTACGCCGTCACCCTCTCGCGCTCGATCTACGAGCCGTTCACGACCTTCTCGGAACGCCGCGACCTGCGCGAAATAGCCTTCCGCGCCTTCACCATGCGCGGCCAGAATGGCGGCGCCACCGACAACACATCCGTGGTGCGCGACATGCTGAAGCTGCGCGCCGAAAAGGCGAAACTGCTCGGCTATGCCTCCTTCGCCGCGCTGAAGCTCGACGATACGATGGCCAAGACGCCGGAGGCGGTGCATGCGCTGCTGGATCCGGTTTGGGAAAAGGCGCTGCAGAAGGCCGCCGCCGACCAGAAGGAACTGGAGCGGCTGGCCGCCGAGGCCGGCAGCAACGAAAAATTCGCCGCCTGGGACTGGCGTTTCTACCAGGAGAAGCTGCGCGCCGAGAAATTCGCTTTCGATGAGGCGGAACTGAAACCCTATCTGCAGCTCGACCGGGTCATCGACGCCTGCTTCGACGTGGCGACACGGTTGTTCGGCATCAGCTTCGAAGAGAAAAAGGGCATTGCCGCCTGGCATCCGGACGCGCGCGTGTTCGTGGTGAAAAATGCCGATGGCAGCGAGCGCGGCCTGTTCCTGGCCGATTATTTCGCGCGGCCCTCGAAGCGTTCCGGCGCCTGGATGAGCGCGCTGAAGTCCGGCTACAAGCTTGGCCACGGTTCGAAGCCGGTGATCTACAACATCATGAACTTCGCCAAGCCGTCCGTGGGCGAGCCCGCATTGCTGTCGGTCGACGAGGCGAAAACGCTGTTCCACGAATTCGGCCACGCGCTGCACGGCATGCTGACCGATGTCACCTGGCCTTCGGTCTCCGGTACCTCGGTCAGCCGCGATTTCGTCGAACTGCCCTCGCAGCTCTACGAGCACTGGCTGACGGTGCCGGCGGTGCTGGAGAAGCATGCGCTGCATGAGAAGACCGGTAAGCCGATGCCGAAGGCACTGCTCGACAAGATGCTGGCCGCGCGCACTTTTGGCGCCGGCTTCGCCACGGTCGAATTCACCGCCTCGGCGCTGATGGACATGGCGTATCACGCCAGGCCGGACGCGCCTGAAGCACCGCTTCGATACGAGGCCGAAACGCTGGAAAAACTGGACATGCCCGACACGATCGCGATGCGTCACCGCACCCCGCATTTCGGCCATGTCTTTTCAGGCGACGGCTACTCGGCCGGCTACTATTCTTACATGTGGTCCGAAGTGCTCGACGCCGACGCCTTCGCCGCCTTCGAGGAAACCGGCGATCCCTTCAATCCCGCTCTGGCCGAGCGGCTGCGGAAGAACGTCTACGCCGCCGGCGGCTCGAAGGATCCGGAAGAGCTCTACACCGCGTTTCGTGGCAAGATGCCTTCGCCCGATGCGATGATGATCAAGCGGGGGCTCGTATAGCGCTGGTAATCTCCTCCCTCGAGGGGGAGATGGCCGCGAAGCGGCCAGAGGGGGTCGTTGCGCGTGGAGCGCTGGCCTTTCCTTTTGCCGTTGCATGGCGTCGTGGCAGTTCGGGCAACCCCCTCTGTCGCCTTCGGCGACATCTTCCCCTCAAGGGGGAGATCATCAGCGTCACCTCCCCGCGCCCCAAGGATCCGCCACCCTTGGCCACACCGGCCGCTTCAGCTTTTTGTAATCCGTCACCGCCGGATTGCTCGGATAGGAACTCGGCGCCGTGACATAGATGATCTCGGCGGCGATCGGCGCGAAGCCGGCGTAGAAATGGTTGGTCGACTTGATCAGCAGCATGCCCTTGGCCAGCGGGTCGACGCCGATGTTGGAAAAAATGTCCGGCTCGAAGGTCTGGGTGCGGTTGGTGTTGAGGATGATGTCGACCTCGGTGCCATCGATCCGGACCAGCGCGGTCGGCCCGAGGGTCACCCGGCTCGGCCCGAAACTCTGCCAGCCCTCCGGAACCGCCTTCAGCACCTTGACGCGCGCGTCGATCGGCTCGCCCGCCTGCGGTCCAGCCTTGCCGCCGAAGCGCAGGTCGATGACCGCGCCCTCGCCCGCCGCCAGGCAGAAGGTCACGGCGATCGGGTCCCAGATCGTCGCCACACCGAACTTATCCAGGCCGCGCGCCAGCATCTGGCGCAGCACGAAAGTGCCGTCGCCGGGAACGCCGCCGCCGGGATTGTCCCAGATGTCGGCGATGACCACGGGCTTGCCGGGATTTTCGGCGCGAACGGCCAGCGCCCGGTCAATACCGTCGGCGGTGGAGAGCATCGTCATCGCCGTCTTTTCGCGCATCGCGTAGAGCTCGCGCCCCAGCCGCTCCGCCAGCGCATCGCCAATTTCCTTATCATTGTCGGTGATGACAAGGATGCGCGTGCCCATTTCCGGCACGTCGGCGGCCATGAAGCCATGGACGACCGACACCGACAGCACGCCGTCCTTGCCGTGCAGCGCCTTGATGCGGTCGACGAAGGACCGCATCGGCTCGCGGCTGGTCGGCAGCACCTGGATCATGCGGCAGTCGAAGGTCGAGATGACGGGCTTGATCTCGCCGCGCGCGGCGGCTAGGCCAAGCTCGACGACATGCTCGCCGCGCTCATAGAAGTCGGTGTGCGGGAATTCGAGGAAATAGGCCATGATGTCGGACGCCGCCACGCGCTTCGGCGTCAGATGGCTATGCGGATCGAATTCCGAGGCGATCACCACGTCAGGCCCGACGATGGCCCGCACGCGCTCGAGCAGGTCGCCTTCGCAGTCGTCATAGCCTTGCGCCACCATGGCGCCATGCAGGCCGAGAATGACCGCATCGACCGGCAGCGCCGCCTCGAGCTGCCCCAGGATCTCGTCGCGCAGCGCCTCATAGGTCTGCCGCTGCACCAGGCCGCCGGGCTCGGCCCAGGTGGCGGTGCCTTCGATCACGGTCAGACCTTCGGCGGCCGCGCGCCGGCGCAAGACGACGATCGGCGAGGAGCACAGCGTCGGCGTATCGGGATGCTTGCCCGGTCCGGCGTAGAAGGCCATTTCGAACGAGGCCCGGTCGGTCGGCACCGGCGAGAAAGTGTTGGTTTCCGTCGCCAGTGAGGCGGTAAAGATGCGCATGAAAGCTCCGTGGACAATTACTTACGCTATTTGACCGCCCCGAGCGCCAGTCCGCGCACCAGATAGCGCTGCAGCCAAATGAACAGGATCGCCACCGGCAACGTCGCCAGCAGCGTGGCCGCCATCACATGGTGCCACTCGATCGTGTAGCGGCCGGCAACCAGCGAGAACACCTGGATCGGCAGCGTGTAGCTTTCCTGGCTGCGCAGCATGGTCAGTGCCACGACGAACTCGTTCCAGGCATTGATGAAGGTGAAGATGGCGGTCACCGCGATCGCCGGCAGGCAGAGCGGCAGGAACACTTTGCGCAGGGTGAGCCAGCGCTCGGCGCCTTCCATCCAGGCCGCCTCCTCGAGGTCTCGCGGAATGGTGTCGAAATAGCTCTGCAGCATCCAGACGGTGAAGGCGACATTGAAGGCCATGTAGATGAAGCCGAGCGCGGTCGTCGATTCGACCAGCCCCCAGGCCGCCATAAGCCGGAACAGGCCAAGCACCAGCACGATCGGCGAGATCATCTGCGAGATCAAAAGGAACTGGCGGAAGACACCGTAGCCGGCAAAGCGAAAGCGCGACATGGCATAGGCGGCCGGAACGGAGATGAGGATGGCACCGACCGTGGCGATAACAGACACATAGAGCGAATTGGCCAGCGCCTGGCCGAAGCCGGTCGCCACCCACATGTCGGAGAAGTTGGACCAGCGGAACTCGCTCGGCCACCATGTCGGCGATAGCACCTCGGTCCGCGGCTTGACCGCGGTCAGGAACATTACCGCGAAGGGAAAGAGCGTCACCACGATCAGCGGCGCCAGCAGCAGCCAGGCGATGATCGTGCGCTTCAATTTGCCCGTCATGAACCCATTTGTCATCCGCGTTGCTCCCGCATCGCCAGCCGTACATAGATCATGGTGAAGATCAGCAATATGGCGAACATCATAAGCGACACCGCCGAAGCCTCGCCCAGTTTGCCGATGCGGAAGGCGAGCTTGTAGAGGTGGGTGACCAGGATATCGGTCGAGTTGGCCGGCCCGCCCTGCGTCATCACCCAGATGATCGGGAAGGAATTGAAGACATAGATCGTGTTGAGCACGATGGCGATGTTGATGAACGGCTTCAGGAGCGGAAAGGTGATCTCGCGGAACTGCTGTATTGGCGTTGCTCCTTCAAGCGCCGCCGCTTCATAGAGATCGTCCGGGATCGACGACAGGCCGCCAAGGAAAATCGTCGTGGTGAATGGCACCGTCACCAGTATGCCGATCAGCACTTGCATCGGAAACGCCGTCTCGGCGCTCGCAAGCCACTGGACGTTGTGGTCGATCAGGCCGAGCCCGATCAGCGCCGAATTCAGCATGCCGCTTTCGCCGCTCAATGCCCAGCGCCAGACCACTGCCGTCATGGTCAGCGACACCGCCCAAGGCAGCATGATGATGACGCGGGCCAGTCCGCGGCCATGGAAATCGGTGTTGAGGATCATCGCCACCGGGATGGACAGCAGCAGCGCACCGCCGACCACCAGCACTGTCCACAGCCCGGTGCGCCACAGCGCGGCGACGAAGTCGGGATCGGCAAACAGCGCCGAGAAATTGGCGAGGCCGCTGAACTCGTGCAATTGCCCGAAGCGATTGACGTCATGGGTCGATATCTGGATCAGGTCCCAGACCGGCCAGAAGATGACGACCGCCGCCAGGAACAGGCTGGGCAAGGTCAGGAGATAGGGCAAGGTACGATTTCGCATCGGCTGGCCTGTACCGCGTTGTGAGGCATCAGCAGCGCTGGTTTGCCAGCTGGACTAATTCTGATCTGTTCTTCGCTCAGTTTCGAACTCTTTCCCGGCGTCGGCGCTGCCCCTCACCTGCCTGCCGGCATCCTCTCCCCGTATAGTGACGGGGAGAGGGGCGCTCTCGCCGCCGCTTTGACCAATCACCAGCGTCTCAAAGAGGACGACAAGATCGCGGCCAGCCCTTTCTCCCCGTCCCTATACGGGGAGAAATGCCCGGCAGGGCAATGAGGGGCGGCGCGACATCGGCGATCTATTCCCTGTACGAAGTGGTTGTCCCGTCGGCGTTCGACGCTTTGCGCTTAAGCCCGAAAACTGTGGCGCGCCCCGCCTGAGTTTGGGGCGCGCCACGGGCGCAGGGAGATACGCCCTATTTCTTGAGCACGGCCCCTACTTCTTCAACACTGCGTTGGCTTTCGCCGCCGCCTCCTCCTTCAGGCCTGTCTCGGGGTCGACGCTGCCGAGATAGATCTTCTGCATAGCGTCGGAGGTGATCTGGGCGATCTCTTCCCAGCCCGGAATGACCGGCGCGAAACGGGCGTCGGGCAGGAGCGCGGTGAAGGCGGCCAGATCGGCATTGTTGACGTAATAGTCCATCTTGGCCTCTTCCTTGTTCACCGGCAGGAAGCCTTCGCCTTGCGTGAACTTGGCGCGTTGCTCCTTCGTGAACAGGAAGTCCATCAGCTTCCAGGCCTCGTCCTTGTTCTTGGAGTTCTTGAACATGATCATGGAATCCGTGACGCCATAGGTGCCGCGCGCGCCGGTCGGCCCGGCCGGAATGGCCGCCACGCCGTATTTCAGGCTCGGCGCCTCTTCCTTGATCTGGTTGGACAGGAACGGTGCGGTGATCATCATGCCGACCTTGCCCTGCTTGAACAGGTTCTGCACGTCCTCGCGATTGTTGGAGGTGACGCCGGGCTCGGTTAACCCTTCATCGATCATCGACTTATAGAGCTTGGCTGCTGCAAGCGCGCCCGGCGTGCTCAAGCCGGAGGTGCCGTCCTTGTTGAGGATCTCGGTGCCCTGCGACCACATCGCGTAGTAGTAGTAGACGTCGGTCTCGATCTCCTTGCCCTGCAAGCCGAAGCCGAAGCTGCCGGAACCCAGTGCCTTGATCTTGCGGGCATCGTCCTGCAGTTCGGTCCAGGTCGCCGGCGGCTTGGCGATGCCGGCCTTCTCGAACAGTTCCTTGTTGTAATACATGGCCCGAGCAGAGGCTGCGATCGGCAGGCCATAGGTCTTGCCATTCATGATCGAGGGCGACAGGAAGGTCTCGATGAAACGGCCCTTGAATTCGGGCGTGATGTAGCTGTCGAGCGGCTCGGCGACATCCTGCTGGACGAAGTCGATCAGCCAGCGCGTGCCGATGATCGAGAGATCCGCATTGGTGCCGGCGGTGATGTCGGTGGTCAGCTTCTGCAGCAGCACATCCCACGGCACGACTTCGAACTTGACAGTGATGCCGGGGTTCTTCGCCTCGAACTCCTTCTTCACCTCTTCGAAATAAGGCCCGGTCTTGGCACTGTACTCGGCGACGGTGACGCGCACTTCACCCGCATTCGCCTGCGCCGCGAAGGCCAGCATGCTCAATCCGGCCATCAGGCCGACAGTCCATTTGGCAAGGCTCATCCGATCTCTCCCATTTGTTCCGCGCTTTTTGCGCTCCTTGCGCCGATGGCTGGCACAAGATTTATGTGACTTTCCTACATTATCGACGAATCCACCGCATGCAAGCGGATTATCATGTTGCTTAATTACATTCCATTCCTTAGCCTGCCGGCATCTGCCTGATCTGCGGGAGGAACAAGCACCGTGGTTTCGAAAGCCGAATTCGAGGGCCGTACTGTCGTCGTCACGGGTGCCGGCGGCGGCCTTGGCTCGGCGATCGTCGCACTGCTGGCCGCAAGGGGCGCGCGGGTGGTCGGCTGCGACCAATCCGAAGAGGCGCTGGCAAGCCCGCACCTTGCCTCGCGCCATGTCTTCAACCTTCTTGACCGCGCGTCCGTAGAGAAGGCGATCACCGCCGTGCTCGACAGGGACGGCGTACCCGATATCCTGATCAACAACGCCGGCTGGACGCGCGCCGAGACGCTTGCCGCGCTGACGGCGGACAGGATCGAGCATGAGCTCGACCTCAATCTGACCGGGGTGATGACCTTCGCCGACCCTATCGCCAAGGCGATGGCCGCGCGCGGATCGGGCAGCGTCGTCTTCATCTCCTCCGTCAATGCCATCGCGCATTTCGGCAATCCCGCCTATGCCGCCGCCAAGGCCGGCATCAACGCCTATGCCAAATCGATCGCCGTCGAGCTTGGCCGCAGCGGCGTGCGCGCCAATGTCGTCTGCCCCGGGTCGATCCGCACCGCCGCCTGGGACCATCGCCTAGCCAAGGATCCGGAAATCCTCGGCAAGCTCAAGCGGCTCTATCCGCTCGGCCGCATCGTCAACCCACAGGAAGTCGCCGAAGCGGTGGCTTTCCTTGCCTCCGACCGCGCCTCGGGCGTAACAGGCGTGGTGATGCCCGTCGATGCCGGGCTGACCGCCGGCTGCCTGCCGTTCATCGACGACATATTGGGAGCGTGACCATGACCGACGTCCTGTTTCGCAACCTGTCGAAATCCTTCGGCCAGCACAGGATCCTCGAGGACATCAACCTCGATATAAAAAGCGGCGAGTTCGTCGTGCTGGTCGGCCCGTCGGGCTGCGGCAAGTCCACCCTGCTGCGCATGCTAGCCGGCCTGGAGACGATCAGCTCGGGCGATCTGCTGATCGGCGGCACACGCGCCAACGACCTGCCGCCGCAGCAGCGCAACATCGCGATGGTGTTCCAGTCCTACGCGCTGTTCCCGCACCTGAAGGCCTCCGACAATATCGGCTTCGGCCCGAAGATCCGTGGCGAGAACCGCGCGGCGGTCGACGAAAAGGTCAAGAAGGCGTCCGGCGTCCTCAACCTGTTTTCCTATCTCGACCGCTACCCGCGCCAGCTCTCGGGCGGCCAGCGCCAGCGCGTGGCCATGGGCCGCGCCATCGTCCGTGAACCCTCGGTGTTCCTGTTCGACGAGCCGCTCTCCAATCTCGACGCGCAGTTGCGCGTGCAGATGCGCACCGAGATCAAGGCGCTGCACCAGCGGCTGAAATCGACGATCGTCTATGTCACCCACGACCAGATCGAAGCCATGACCATGGCCGACCGCATCGTCGTGATGGACCACGGCAGGATCCAGCAGGTCGGAGCACCGCTCGAACTCTATGACAGGCCGGCCAACAAGTTCGTTGCCGGCTTTCTCGGCTCCCCGTCGATGAGCTTTGTCTCCGGGGCTCTCAGGACGACGCCTGAGAAGACCTGGTTCGAGTCGGTTGGCGGCGGCCGGCTTGCGCTTGCCGGTAAGCCGGTGCCTGCGGGCAGCGTGGTGGAGGCCGGCATCCGGCCCGAGCACTTCATCATCGGCGAAGCCGCCGACGCCATGGCGCTCAAGGTGGATGTCGTCGAGCCGACCGGCTCCGAGACCCACGTCTATGGCGCCATCGGCGCCGATACGGTGCGCGCCGTGTTCCGTGACAGGGTGCCGATCAGGCCGGGCGACCTGCTTCCGGTCTCGGTCGATCCCGGCAACATCCATCTGTTCGACAAGGCGACGGGCCTGCCGCTGTGAGAACGCAGGGATGACGACGAAGGCACAAGCATGAAGACGCCGGCCGACATCATCACGCGGCTGCAGCTGATGTCGCAGGACGGCACCAAGTCGGACCGCCGCCTGGCCGGCCTCGTGCTATCCGATCTCGATTTCGCCTCCAAGGCGGCGATCTCGGAGATCGCCTCACGCGTCGGCGTCAGCGAACCGACGGTCACGCGCTTCTGCCGCAATCTCGGTTGCGAGGGCCTGCGCGACTTCAAGTTCTATCTGGCGCAGGCCATCGCCATCGGCGGCCAATATCTGTCGCCGGAGCCACTGAGCCGCGATGCCCGCGAGCAGCGCATCGCCTCCGCCATCACCGAAGCGGCGATCTCGGCCATCCAGCGCGCCAGCGAGAATCTCGACATGACGACGCTGGTCGCGGTCGCCGAGCGGTTGGCGATTTCGGGCAATGTCCTGTGCATCGGCTCCGGCGGCATCTCCTCGATGATGGCGACCGAGATGCAGAACCGGCTGTTCAGGCTCGGCTTGCCCGTGCTGGCGCAGATCGACGGCCAGTTGCAGCGCATGTATGCCGCCGTTGCCACGCCCGAGACCACTCTGGTCGCTTTTTCGGTGTCCGGCTATGCGCGCTCGGTCATCGAGGCCGTGCAGGTCGCCCAGCAATATGGCGCCACGACTGTGGCCGTCACCGCCCCTGACTCGGCGCTGGCCAAGGTCGCCGATACGGTCATCCATCTGCAGCCGCTCGAGGATGGCAACATCTACAAGCCGACATCGTCGCGCTACGCCCTGCTGGCGATCGTCGACATGATCGTGACATCGGTGGCCGAGACGCGCGGCCCGAAGGTGCTGGAGAACCTGCGTCGCATCAAGCAGAGCGTAAACACGCTGAAGGTCGACGATCCGCGTTTGCCGCTGGGCGATTGACTCCGAAGGTCGTGCGGCAAGGAGACCTATGCACCGAACACCTCGACGCTTCTTGCCAGTGTCACCGGTTCGCCGACAACGCGCAGCGTTTTGAGCCGTGCCGTGCCGCCGGCAACGACCGAAACGGCCGACCCTGGCACCCCCAGCGCCTTGGCGACCAGCTTCTCCAGCGCCTGATTGGCCGCACCGTTTTCCGGCACGGCGCGGACCCGCGCCTTAAAATGGCTGCGCCCGTCCGCCGATGTTTCGACGCCTTCCAACCTGTCCACCGAAGATTTCGGTGTTAGCCGGACAAACAGCTCGATGCAGTTTTCGCGGATGAGGAATGGCGCGCTCATGCAACCGCCGGACTCACAGCAGCAGCGGCGCCACCGTAGTAAGAATGAACTGCCTGACGAAGAACAGGATCAGCAGCAGGATAATCGGCGAGATGTCGATGCCGCCAAGGTCGGGCATGAACCGGCGGATCGGCCGCAGCGCCGGCTCGGTCAGCCGGTAGAGCATGTTGCCGATGCTGCCGACGAACTGGTTGCGCGAGTTGACGACGTTGAAGGCATAGAGCCAGGAAAAGATCGCCGAGGCGATGATGACCCACCAATAAAGGTCGAGCGCCATGACGATGGTTTGAATGAGGGCGAGCATGCCGGTCTCCAATTGTTGCCGACATGTAGCCATTGCGCACCAAACCGGCAAGAGCCGCCGGCCGGCGCGACAGGCAGCAAGGATTTCGGCAAAACGCCGCCTTGACAGAAATCCGCCGCGCCCGATAAATGCGCCATCCGCTGGACGGGGCTGTAGCTCAGCTGGGAGAGCGCGTCGTTCGCAATGACGAGGTCAGGAGTTCGATCCTCCTCAGCTCCACCAGCGGAATAATCGGTGGTCCGCTTTTTTGCCGCAAGGCGCGGACGGCATCCGTTGCGACGCGCGGCGTCAATGCTCCTCAAAAGGCCATATACGATTTCGCGGGATTTCCAGGGCAAGACAATTGTCAATTGGACTTATGGCGATGGTCGCTGTCGGATCGGCACTATTTTTTTTGGAAGCCGCCCCATTAGACTGGCGTTACCAAATCAGTTTTTTCTGTGTGTTGTGACTGGGCGTTTCGGCGGGGGCGACCGAAGGCGCTATATGGATTTCGGGTCGAAATGAAGAATTCGCCTGCGAAAGCAAAGACGTGTCCATTCGCGAGAATCTCGCTGCAAATCTCAGACGGCTCTGCAAGGACCATGCATCCATCAGCGCGGTATGCCGTGAGTTGGGGATCAATCGCACGCAGTTCGAACGCTATCTGCAGGGCCAGACCATTCCGAACAAGGCCACGGCCAAGCTGATCTGCGACTATTTCCGCATCCACGAAGCCGAACTGTATCAGGGCCCCGGCATGCCCGAGCCTTCGGTTGCCGGTCTGCCGCCGATCTCCGAAAGCCTGTTCAACCAGATGATTCGCCCTCCCGCCCCGTCGATCGCGGGAGGCACCTATTTCACCTATTTTTCGATCCCGGCCCGTCCCGACCTCCTGATGCGGTCGGTGACTTTCGTGCGTCGCGAGGCCGAGTTGGTCTCATTCCGCAGGGTCACCGGATGGTCGGAGCGCCGGGGCTCGACATGGGCGCGGGCGCGCGGCAACCACTACGGCGTGGCGATCTCGCGCCTGAACTGGATCTATTTTAGCGGCGTCAACCGTCGCCAGACCGGCGAGCCATCGCTGATCTCCGTGCAATGGGCTCCAATCTCGGAACCGGTTCTCGTCGGCAAGGCCATGCTTCTGACCGAGGCCGGGCCGGCATTCGTATCGGTCATTATGCGGCAGGATATGTCCGGTATCCGAGCACGGCATGCGATCCGTATGGCGCATGTTGTCACGCTTGACGATCCCGCCATCGATCAGCTCGTCGTCAGCCTCACCCAGGACGGGCTGAGCTAGGAGCACCAGCTGCTGGTTATGCTAAATAAGAACAAGAATATCTCGAAAAAGCGTATGCCAGCGAGTACCTACTCCATATCTGAGTAAAATCGATTTTTTAGACTTTCTTGGAAAGAAAGATATTATAGGTAACGTTGGATTTACTGTAATTTTAACACACAATTAATTCTTTCGAACTTACCTTTCTTCTCGCGGATCCCGCTGTGGGGGATCTTTTAACAGATCCCATTGGGGGTCGGGAAAGGGACGAAAATGGCCAAGAAAGTAAACAACGCCCCGAAGCTGACGGTTGCCGCAGGCACCCAGACCGTCTTCTTCTCGCAGGGCATGCACTACAACAAGCGCTGAAGTCGTTCGGCGCCGACGGGCTGTCCGCTCTGTCGGCGCCTTGCTTTCAAAAACGGCATCCAGCATCATGAAAATGCGCTCCTCAAAAACACTTGTGTTCTACCCCGGGACCAACAAGCTCACGGCCTGCAATTTCCTGACCGAAGCGTCTTCGAATGCAGCCCCGCAGTGGTTGGTCTTCTCGCATCCTGGGACGAATGGGCCTCCACGGGAGAGGTCGCGCGCGCTCATGGATGGTCGAAATCCGACCTCAATGCCGTCGTTCCGCAATTGCTGGATTTTTCCGCCCTGGTCACCGCCGGCTCGCCGCTGGCCGAACGGGAGACGCAGTTCTCCGGGCAGTGGAACTGGGGCATTCCGACTGCGCTGATGCATTTCTGCGTCCAGGACAGCGAGTTCATGACCCTCGAACAGGCCGAGGCACGGCAGATCGAACGCGCCGGTCATGCCACCCAGCCCGACCTTCTGCTGAAAAATGCCACGGATGCCATTCGGCTGCCGAACGCACTGGCCAACAACGAACTTCTGGCCCTGATGGCGCGGCGCCGCACCAACCGCACCGCGGCCGCGCCCACCATCACCGCGCGGCAGCTCTCCGACTGCCTGTTCGCGGGCATGGGCATAACCGGCGAAACCAATAACTGCGTCGGCGCCCTGCCGCTCGGCATGACCCCCTCGGGCGGCGCGCGCAATCCCTATGAGGCCTATGTGGTTGCGCTTGGCGTCGAGGGTCTTGAGCCCGGTGTCTATCACTATTCCGCCGCCGATCACGACCTCGGCAGGATCTCGGCCAACCATCTGCCGAGGATCTCGGAGTTGGTCGGCGGGCAGGAATGGGCCGATACCATGCCATGCCTGGTCCTCCTGTGCGCCAGGCTCGACCGGACCATGTGGAAATATGAGGATGCCAACGCCTACCGCGTCGTCCTGATCGAGGCTGGCCATATCGGCCAGAATATGATGCTGGCGGCGACCAGGCATGGTCTGTCGGCGTGTCCCACCGCAGCTCTCAGCCACTCGGCGATCAAGCGCCTACTCGGCCTCGACCGCCTCACCGACGCGCCCATCTATGCCTTGACCCTCTCGACCTCGGAACCGAGCCCGCATGCGGCCGGTCAATCCATCAATTAGCCGCCTCGGTATGTCCGGTGTAGCCAGTAACGCGTCCCCTGAGTTCCATCCGATAAAGGAGCAGCACGTGGCAAATCAGTCCTTACGGCAGTCAGAGATCGATAGTCTTCAATATATCGCGTCGATGACCAATGAGCTCGTGCAGATTGCCGACGCAAGCCGTTTTCCCATGACCTCCTATTTGCTTGGCATGGCCTATGCCGAAGCATTCGATATTCTGCGCGGCGCCCGGCCGGCAAGGCTTGCGCAACTCAGCGGCAACCCCATGCATCCCAAGCCGTATGCAAAGGACCACGCTCAGCCAAGGAGGGCGTAGCGGATGCAGCCGTGTGCCGGCGGGCTTACGGCCGAACCGGCGGGAGACACCTTGTGCGCTGCAAGGTCTGCTGCCGGAAAAAGCCGCCGCCGAGCCTGATCGCACCGATATGGTCTGGCGGTTCGAGCAGGCCAATGCCGAGGCTGCCAACATCGGGGGCCGGCGATCGGATCCGGCAGTGATCGCCGCCTTGATCGCTGGCAGCCCGCAAAATGAACATTCATGCGCAGAGATTTGAGGGGAACCCGCAGATGAACATGCTTGCAACCGTCCGGACCGTCGACGCCAGGGAAAGCATCTTCGGCCGGCTCCATGCCCTGCTCGCAGCCCGGGCGGCATCGCCGGACTCGGCGCGCGTCGAGGCCCGACGGTTGATTTCCATGGCCATGGCCGACAGCTGGCAGGCCGACAGCCTCTGGGGCGCGGCAGACGCCTTTCATGCCCATTTCGATTTCATGATGCAGACCATCGAGATCAACGGCGCCGACGACCCGAACCTGAGAATCCTGCGCACGAAATGCCGCTTCTACCTCGAGCAGGTCGAAGCACTATGTCAGTCGCTGAGCTGAGCAACCCCACTCGTCTTGCTTTGAGGCAATTCCGGGCGGAAACCACTGGAGCAGCGGGTGTCGCCGAGGCGGGCGCCCCAGGTGCCTCGACCTCGAGGGCGATGCCGGCCGGCTGTTGCTGGGCCGAGGCGCTGCCGCCCGCCATGATCACCGCTGCGACCAGCCTCGCCAACAAACCATGTCTGGACAAGAGCTTCTTCCTCGTTCTCGCGGGCGCTTCCTGCTGCGGCAGGCAGATGGCGGTTGACATGAAACATGACATTACTAGTCAACATTGAAGATGACTGCAACACTCAACAATTTTCTGCAACCCAGGGCGCCGATCGCCCGTATCCGTGCCTCGCCGCCTCAATGGAGAATCGCTAGAGTGACCCGGGCAACAGGAAGCTCTCGATGATCAAGGCAACGCCCTTCGACTACCCTTATGACAGCAGGCTGGTGGCCGAAAACACAGCGCTGGTCGTCATCGACCTGCAGCAGGATTTCCTGTCGACGACGGGCTATTTCGCCAGAAAGGGATACGATCCCTCACCGCTGCGGGCGATCCTGCCGGCCGTGAACCGGCTGATCGGCGCGGCCCGCGCCGCCGGCGTCACGGTCATCCACACAAGGCAGGGCTATCGTGCCGACATGGCCGACATGACGCCTTACGAGAAATGGCGCCGCAAGCGCGCCGGCTTGGACGGCACGGACATCCTTTTGCGCTCGGGCCAGGGTTTCCAGATCGTTCCGGAGATCGACGTCGGGCCGCACGACATCATCGTCGACAAGACCTGCAACAGCGCCTTCACCTATACGGATTTCGAGCTCGTGCTGCGTGCCCGAGGCATCACGCATCTGATGTTTTCCGGCTGCACGACCGATGTCTGCGTCCACACCACGCTGCGCGAAGCCTGCGACCGCAATTTTCAGTGCCTGACGATCTCGGACGCCTGTGCGAGCGGCGACCAGAGAGCCCACGAGGCGGCGCTTCACATGGTGACGGTGGAGGACGGCGTCTTCGGCGCCCTGGCCGATTCAGCCGCAGTCATTGACGGCCTGTCACGGCTTGGCGACGGGCGCGAAGCAACAAAGGGCTGACGGACACTCAGCCCGCGCGCCTTTGCAGCCTCGGCCGGCCCGGCCGGATCGTCGACGACGATCTTCTGGAAGCCACCATCCTCGATCAGCCCGAGCTTGGTCGCGGTCTCGGCAAAGTCGTAGAAAAAGGGAACCGCGGCCTCGGCGGTCTTGCCTGGGATATGCGTGAACGCGATCGGCATTGCCATTTCCTCCATTTCTGGACTCACTGGATGCGGTAATCACCGGTCGCGCCAAGGCAGACCGGAATCCGGTTCATCGACTGCGAATGCATGGAAGCGCCGGGCCGCTAAACCCAGGCGATTAAAACGTTCAGGGAATGAGGCCCAGGACAACGGCCCCGGTGAACACGAACGCAAGGGCAAAGACGAAATAGGCAAAGGCACCGGCATAGGCCGGGCGGAAGGTCTGGGCATTGGCCAGCCTCTGGCCGCTGCTGTCAGTCTGAGCGTTCTGGATATAGGACATATCGACCTCCGTCTCAATCAATTAATCTATAAAACTTGTAGACTTTGTCGAGTGCTATTTTCGGGCATGATGCAGAATAATTTTCTCACATTCGGCCGAAAATTGGCGATGGTTTGCTTATTGGCGCTGTCTGGAAGGCTTGCGGCATGGGTTGTGGGCGCCGCAACGCCAGCCTCGACGGACCATCCCCGTCCTTGCAGACCCAATTCGCGCATTGGCCGCTCCGCGCATCAGGGATAGCATCGCAAAACGAGACATCATCCAACGGGATATGGGAGTTAAAATGGGCGCGAGACTTGCCGGCAAGGTCGCCATCGTTTCGGGCGGCGCGACGGGAATGGGCGGAGCGGCTTCGGAGCTGTTCGCCGCCGAGGGCGCCAGGGTGGCGATCATCGACCGCAACGGCGAAGCGGCAGCGGCGACGGCGGCGGCGATCCGGGCGCGCGGTCATGTCGCCGAGCATTTTGTCGCCGACGTCTCTGACGAAGCGCAAGTCGAGGCGGCGGTGAAAGGGGCGACGGAAAAACTCGGCCCGATCACCGTCCTGTTCAACCATGCCGGCACCATCGTCATAAAGCCGTTCCTGGAAACGACGCTTCAGGAATGGGACTGGCTGCATGCCGTCAATGTGCGCTCGATGTTCCTGATAACGCGCGCCGTGCTGCCCGGCATGATCGCGGCGGGCGGCGGCTCGATCGTCTGCACCTCGTCGATCTCGGCGGTGGCGGCGACGCCGAACGAAGTGCTCTACGACACCACCAAGGGCGCCTGCCACATGTTCGCGCGCGCCATCGCCGTCGAGTTCCGCGACCGCAACATCCGCTGCAACGCGGTCTGCCCCGGCTTCATACGCACGCCGCACGGCCTGCGCGAGGTCGCCGATCTGGGCAAGCTCGGTGTCGATGTCTCGGACGCAGCCCTTGCCGCGCAACAGGGGCGCATCGGCGAGCCGGAAGAGGTGGCGAAGGCAGCACTTTACCTAGCCAGCGACGAATCCAGCTTCGTCAACGGCGCGCATCTGTTCGTCGATAACGGCTTTACGGCGATGTGATGCTTTTCCTCGCCCCCACGGGAGTGGGGGGAGAAGTGGCTCGGGCGAAGCCCGAGACGGGGCGGGGGATGCCCTGCGTGAAGCCAGAACCGACTGAGAAGCTGGCGCAAGGCGCGGCCCTGAAAAAGCGACCATTCGACAGTCAGCGCAGCCCCTCTCCGACCGCTTCGCGGCCACCTCTCCCCGTTTTGCGGGGCGAGGAACCTAAGCCTGCGTTACCGCTCCTCCCGCCGAAAAGGCTTGAGCAACGCCGAGGGAGCGACAGCATTGCGCGACATGAAAGCCATGGCGACGATGGTGAAGATGAAGGGCAGCATCAGGAACGCTTCGTAGGGAATGTGCCCAAGGCCGCTCGCCTGCATGCGCAACTGCAAGGCATCGACAAAGGCGAACAACAGCGCCGCACCCGCCGAGCGCCATGGATCCCAGCGGCCGAACACGACCAGCGCGATCGCCACCCAGCCGCGCCCGGAGACGACGCCGAAAGTGAAGGCGTTGAACTGCGCCATCGACAGGAAGGCGCCGGCCAAACCCATCAAGGCGCCACCGAGGATCACCGCCTGGAAGCGCGTGGCGATCACGCTGACGCCGGCGGAATCGGCGGCACGCGGGTTCTCGCCGACCATGCGCACGGACAGGCCCCAAGGTGTGCGGTAGAGGATGAAGGCCGCCAGCGGGATGGCCAGGATGGCCATGTAGACCAGCGCGAACTGGTTGAACACCGCCGGCCCGAGCACCGGAATGTCGGACAGCACCGGGATCGGCAGAGTCTGAAAACCCATGATGCTCGGCGGGACCGATTGCTGCCCGAAGATCAGCCGGTAGAGAAAATAGGCGAGCCCCGAACTGAACAGGGTCACGCCGATGCCGCAGACATGCTGGCTGAGGCCGAGCGCCACGGTGAACAGCGCATGCAGCGCGCCCATCAGCATGCCGGTCAGCACTGCCACCAGGACACCCAGCCACAGGCTGCCGCTGAGGCTGGTGGCCGTGAAGCCGGTCATCGCGCAGAGCAGCATGATGCCTTCGATGCCGAGATTGAGCACGCCGGCCCGTTCGGAGAACATCTCGCCAAGCGTGGCAAAGGCCAGCGGCGTGGCGATGCGGATGATGGCCGCCAGGAAGCCGACCTGAAAAATCTGTTCCAGCACCACGCTCATCAGGCTGCTCCGACGCGGCGGATGCGGTAGGCGGTGAACAGCAGCGCCACCAGCATGGCGAGCAACGCTGTGCCCTGGATGACATCGCTGAGGAAGGCCGGAACACCGGTCGCCCGCGACATCGCCTCGGCCCCGGTCATCACGGCGGCCAGGAAGATCGCCGCCGGCACGACGCCGAGCGGGTTGAGCCGCGCCAGCATGGCGACGACGATGCCGGAGTAGCCGTAGCCCGGCGAGATGTCGCTCATCACCTGGAAATGCACGCCGCCGACCTCGCCGACGCCGGCCAGTCCCGCCAGTGCGCCGGAGAGCAGCGCCGTCGACAGCAGCACGCGCTGGACATTGATGCCGCCATAGCGTGCTGCCTCCGGGTTTTCGCCGGTGACCCGGATTTTGAAGCCAAGCGTGGTGCGCACGATGAGAAACCAGATCAAAGGCGCCGCGATCAGCGCCATGACAACGCCGAGATGCAGCCGCGTGCCTTCGATAAGCACCGGGAAATTCGCCGAATCCTCGATCGGAGGCGAGATCGGATAGCCGCTGAAGCTGTCCTTCCACGGCCCTTCGATCAGCGCCATCAGCGCGTAATAGATGACGGAGTTGAGCAGCAGCGAACTGACGACATCGTCGACCTTGAATTTCACTCGCAATGTCGCCGGGATGAGCGCGACGGCGGCGCCGGCCGCGGCGCCGGCGATCGCCATCAACAGCATGGCGAGCGGTCCCGGCATCGGGATCGCGCCGACAAAGCAGCTGGCTACCGCGCCGGCGAGCAGCTGCCCCTCGGCGCCGATGTTCCAGAATTTGGCCCGGAAGGCGACGGCCACCGCCAGACCGGTGAAGATCATCGGCGCGGCGCGCACCAGCGTTTCGGTGATCGCGTAGCTGTCGCCGAGCGAGGCCGTGAACATCACGCCATAGGATTCGAGCACGCCGGCGCCGGCCAGCGCTATGAGGCCGCTGCACAGCACAAGCGTGGCGCCGATCGCCAGCAGCGGCAGCGCAAGGTTGAACCAGGCGGGCGTCGCGGTACGAACTTCCAGGCGGAACATCAGCTATGGCACTCCGCCCGCCAGCCGTTGGCGCCGCCCCTCATCCGCCTGCCGGCACCTTCTCCCCGTATAGCTAGCGTGCGCACACATTTGATTTGGCGGTGGTCAGTATGGGTTTGCAAGGACGAAGCCCTCAACAATGGCGTGGAAGCGTTTGAGGCCGTTGCTGAAGGTGACCGGGCCCGGCGGGCGCTCCTTTGGATAGCCGTTCCA
>NZ_VFVA01000043.1:0-39099 GCF_006442155.1 Mesorhizobium sp. B2-4-14
AACCTGGGTTCCTCGCCCCCGCGAGCGGGGGAGAGGTGGCCGCGAAGCGGACGGAGAGGGGGAATGGCGCAAACCTATGGCAGATGAACTCGGTATGATTACTTCCGGCGTCGGCGCAGCCCCCTCTCCGTCCGCTGCGCGGACACCTCTCCCCCGCTTGCGGGGGCGAGGAACCCTAATTCCGCAAGGACGGCAAATCCCTGGCAAATTCATCGATCTCCGCCCAGGGATCCCCCGACGTCTCCAGCAAGCCCGGCAGCGACGAATAGTTCAGGTCCTGCGGCGCGTCGATCGCCTCCAGATCCGCCCAGCTCACCGGCGTCGAGGCCGGCAGGTTGGTGCGGGCGCGCAGCGAATAGGGCGCGGCGGAGGTGTGGCCGCGCGCATTGCGGTGATAGTCGATGAAGATGCGCTTCTTGCGGTTGTCCTTGCCCATGGTGGTGGTGAACGTGTCGGGCGCGGTGGCCGCCAGATGCGTTGATATCGCGCTGGTTGCCTGGTGCAGCTTCTTCCAGTTCTGCTTTTGCGTCACGGGCACGGTGATGTGGATGCCGCTGCCGCCGGAGGTCTTGGCGAATGGCACCAGCCCCAGCCCCTCCAACTCGCTTTTGATGTGCACGGCGGCCTCGACCACCTCGCGCCACGAAATCCCCTCGCCCGGATCGAGGTCGAGGACGATCTGGTCGGGCTTGTCGAGGCTGGTGCGGTGCGTGCCCCAGGTGTGGAACTCGACGACGCCGAACTGCGCCAGCGCCAGATAGCCTTTCGCGCCTTCGACCGAGAGGTAGGATTTGGTCTCGCCCTCGGAATTGGTCGCCTGGAACGTCACCACCGAGGGCGGCATGCCGGTGAAGGCGTGGCGCTGGAAGAAGCAGTCCTTGGGCAGTCCGGTCGGGCAGCGCACCAGCGACACCGGGCGGCCGAGGATATGCGGCAGCATGAAGTCGCCGACCAGCGCGTAGTAGACGGCGATGTCGAGCTTGGTCGGCCCGGTCCTGCCGAACAGCCGCCGCGTCGGATTGGTCACCCAGATGGTGGCAAGGTCCGCCTCTGAAATCAGCCGTTTGCGCTTGGCCGAGACCGGCGTCGACAGGCCGACATCCCTGAGACCGCGAAACACGCCATGACGCAATGCATTGTCCGCCGTGCGGTTGGCATAGTGGATGCGGGCTGAAAACAGCGGCTTCACCCAGTGCATCTCGCGCATGATCTCGCGCGGCACGCCCTCCGGCGCCGTCGCGCCGGCGGTGAGCGGCTCCAGCCGGGCCAGCAGGTCTGCCGCCGTCTCGGCGTCGAAGCCGGTGCCGACCTTGCCGCGATAATGAAGTTCGCCATCATCCCACTCGGCCATGCCAAGCGCGGCCAGCCCTTCCGCCGCCTCCGAAATCGTGTAACCCGCGATGACGAAATCGCCCTTCTGCAGCGCCTTGGTCTTGGTCCAGCTCCTGGTACGGCCGCTCTGGTAGGTGGCGGTGGCGCGCTTGGAGACGACCCCTTCGAGGCCCAGATCGGAAGCCTGGTCATAGAGCCCCTGCCCCGAGCCTTCGACATGGTCGGAGAACTGGATGGCGGAATTGGCGCCGAGGCCGGTGAGCAGTTCGGCCAGCAGCGCCTTGCGCCGGATGAGCGGCACCTTCGTCAAATCCCAGCCGTCGAGATGAAGCAGGTCGAAGGCATAAAAATGCAGCTTGCTGCCGGCGCCCTCAGCCAGCGCGTCCTGCAGCAGCGCGAAACGCGAAATGCCTTTGCCATCGAGCACGACGATCTCGCCATCGATTATCGCCTCGCGGCAAGGCAGTCTGGCGAAGGCATGCGGGAGATCGCCATAGCGCTTGGTCCAGTCGATGCCGCCACGCGTGATCAGCCGCACCTCTCCGTCGGAGACATGCGCCATGGTGCGGTAGCCGTCGAACTTGATTTCGTGCAGCCAGAGCTCGTTGGTATTCTCGGCAAGGCTTTCGCCGCCCGGCGGCTTCGGCACCTGTGTCGCCAGTTGCGGCTCGATGCGACGGAGCGCCGGCGCCTTGACCGCGCCCGGCAGCGCGCCGGGCTTCAGCGAACCCGGCTTCGGCGCGGACCGCGCCGCCGGCTTCGGCGGCGCCACCAGCTCCTCGATACGCAGCCCGGATTTCACGCTCTCCGGCCGCGCCTCGAGGATGTCGAGCCTGGTGTCGGAAGCGAGGTCGCGCTCCTTGAACAGCAGCCAGTTCTTCTTGTTCTCATCCTCGCCGGGCTTGGGCTTCAGGCGGGTCAGCATCCAGCCGCCATTGAGCTTTTCGCCGGCCAGCCGGAACTTGAAGGCGCCGGTCCTGAGGCTCTTCTCGACATCGTCCATCGGCGCCCACGTGCCGGTGTCCCAGACGATCATCGGCCCGCCGCCATATTCGCCCTCGGGGATGACGCCCTCGAAGTCGATATATTCGAGCGGATGGTCCTCGGTCTCGACCGCCAGCCTCTTGTCCGCCGGATTGAGCGAAGGCCCGCGCGGCACCGCCCAGCTCTTCAGCACATCGCCGACCTGCAGGCGCAGATCGTAATGGTCGGCGGTGGCGTGGTGCTTGTGCACGACGAAGCGGTTGCCTTCATCGAAGACAAGTCCGCCGGCGGGTTCGGGGGTTTTCGAGAATTCGCGCTTGGCGCGGTAGGGGTTGAGTTTGGCGGGGGACATTGGTCAGGAACCGAGGCGCACGGCAGCCGCCAACCGCCTCCTTGCTTCGCGTTCCGCAAACCTCGCGGTCGTCATCCTCGGGCTTGACCCGAGGATCCATGCCGTGACCCCTACCGTAGAGCGCAGCCGAGCGGAACCTGGACCGCAGCGGCGTATTGATGTCACGGCATGGATCCCAAGGTCTCCGCGACGTCGCTTCGCTCCTGCTCCGCCCTGGGATGACGAAAGCGTGGAGGCCATGCAGCTCAATCGTCAGCAGCCGGCGTCAGTTCGAGTTCGGCCGGCGTCAACCCCTGCTGCAACTGCGCGAGCCGGAACTCGTCGACCCAGTAGGCCTCGCCGTCGACCAGCACGCGCGCCCGGTAGGCGCCGTCCGAAAAGCTCTGCGCGGTGATGTAGACCTTGTGACGGTCGAGCGCCTTGCGCACGGCGGCACGCTTGGCATTCTGGCTGGTGACGGGACTGAACATGACGCTGCCCTCGGTTGCCCTGACACGCAACATGGCCGCTTCCGCGGCCCGGCGACTGGGCTCAAGGATGACGGAGACGCGCTGTCCTGTCAATTTGGCGGGCCACGGCCTTCGGCGATTGACGACCCGCTGGTGTCAGGCGAGTTGCGATGGAAGGAATTTTTCCAGGCTGGTGAAGGGGCTTCGCGCCTCGGCTTGAATCAAAACTTCAAGCAGGAATGCCCGCCTCACACATCCTCGCTGTCGAAGATCAGCATATCGGCGCCGCCGGTCGCGAAGACCTGGAGATCGGCGGCGGTCGCCTGCCCTTCGGCGCTGGCGAATGCATTCTGGATGGCGGCCAGATCGTCGAACCGCAAGGTGGCGACCAGATGGACCTTTGCCGGCCCCGCTGGGGTCATCACCGGACCGCTGCTGATTTCGTAGCGCCGCAATCCCGGGATGGTCTTGGCCAGCGGAATGTGTTTTTCGCGATAATAGGCATCGAACGCCGCCGGATCCGCGGGCGTGCCATACATCACCACCAGGCTTGCCATCATTGCCTCCCCGAAGCCGTTGCTCTTTAGGCAGCGTGATGGTTTGCGGGGAGCTCGTCAATCCGTGTTGGCGGGAACCTCAGTTCTTCAGTCGCCGCAATCGGCGCATCACGCCCTGCACAGCCTTGAACAGTCCCGGCCTGGAGCGCACGAAAAGCTCGGTCTTTCCACGCAGCTTGATATAGGCGGTCGCGCCCCTGCCCCGCAGCGTCATCGCCTCGCACAACTCGGCCAGCACCGCGCTCGAAGCGCCGATATGCCGCTTGTACCCCTGGCCGCCGACCGACAGGTCGAAATAGTTGAGCCCCCGGGCGCGCGCCCACATCATCAGCTTGCCGATCGTCGTCAGGCCTGGCGGGGTGTTGGCCACTGCGTCCTGGTCGATCCCCAGCAGCAGGGCGTGCAAAGTGTCCTTCATGATCAGCACGTAGATCACGGCGAGATAGGCTTCCCCGACACGCAGCCCGAACAGCCGCACCGAGCCGTCGGACAGACCTTGCAGGGCGGCGTCGCGGTAGAACGCGACGACCGGCGCCTGCGTCAGCAGGTCGAAACGCCCGAGCTCGCGGAAGCGGTTGAGCCTGAGCTCCAGCAGCGTCGCGAACTGCTTCTCCACCATATCGGGCGTTCGGGCTTCGACCAGATCGAGCTTGCCCATCTGTTCGAAACGGCGGCAGTGCTTATGGAAATTCTTGGCGAAAGACGATTTGCAGATGCGCTTGATCAGCGTCTCCGGCTCGCCATCCATGGCCAGGCCCGAGGCGATCTGGATGGAGTCGCGCGACGCCGAAAGCAGCGCCAGCGGATTGGCGACGCCGTGGATCCGTTGCGGGATCCCCGCGACATGGATGCGGTCCGCCGGCGGCAGCACGGCGCGGACCGCCGCCCAGGCGGCGGCAGCGCTCTGTTGGGTCCAGGGTGTCGCATCGGCCAGCAGCGGCGCCGAATAATCACAGACTCCGCAGCTCAGCCATTCGATCACATGATGGCCCAGCGCCCGGCGCCGCATCAGCGGCAGCAGCATGGCCGGCGCGCCGGTGGCGGCGTCGTTGACCTCGACGACGAGCAGGTCGGCACTTTTGGGCATCAGCCGTCTGGCGATCCCTTCCACCCAGGCAAAGGCCTGGTGGCCGGTGCACAAACCATTCGCCTCGAGGCGCAGCCACAGCGGCTTCACGCTGTCGAGGCTGGTGTGCAGCCGCGCCGTATAGCGCGCGGAGGTGCCGGTGCCGGCGGCAACCAGCGAAACCGGCACGTCGGGTCTATCAGTCATCGCAGCCGCTCGCATTGCCTGGCCTGCCACATGCTTCGCCTGTCGTTCTGGCCCGCCCTCAGCTTCCTCCACGCAAGCGCCGCAAACCCCGCATCGTTCCCTGGACCGCCTTGAGCAGCCGTGGGTGGGCGCGCACGAAAGCCTCGGCCCGATTGCGGAACTCGATGGCGTTGCTCGCCACACTGCCCCGCATCGTGAACCCGTGGCGGAGTTCGGCCAGTACCGAACCCGTGGCGCCCATATGTTGCTTGTAGCTCTGGTTGCCGACCGACAGGTCGAAATAGCCGAGCCCCTGTTCGCGTGCCCAGCTCATCAACCTGCCCATGATTGCAAGTCCCGGTGAGACATTGGGCACGACGCTCTGGTCCATCGCAATCAGGAGAGCATGAACGGTCCCTTGGTGGACCAGCAGATATTGGACCGCGATCAGGGCCTCGCCGACGCGCAGGCCGAAAAGCCGCACCGAACCGTCCGACAGGGCCCGAATGGCTGCGTTCCGGTAGAAATCGACAATCGGCTTCTGCGTCAGCAGGTCGAAGCGGCCAAGCTCGCGAAAGCGGTCGAGCCGCATCCGGACCAGCTCGCCGAAAATACCCTCCACCTTGGCCGGCGTATCGGCCTCGACCAGTTCCACGCCGCCGAGCCGTTCGAGGCGGCGCCAGTCCTTGCCGAATTCCTTGACGAAGGATGGCCTGCAAAGGCGCTTGAGGACGGTTCCCGGGTCGCCGTCGATGGCGAGGCCGAAGGTGGTCTGGATGGAATCGCGCGTGGCCGGCAGCAAGGCCAGCGGATTGTCGACGCCGTGGATCCGTTGCGGAATTCCCGTGATATGGAAGCGGTCCGCCGACGGCAGCACGGAGCGCACCGCCGCCCATGCGGCCTCGGCCGATTGCCTGGTCCACGGGTTCGCATCCCCCAGCAGCGGCGCCGAATAGTCGCAGACGCCGCAGCTCAACCATTCGACCACCCAATGGTGGAAAGAGCGCCGCCGCATCAAGGGCACCAGCATCCTGGGCACTCCCGTCGCGGCGTCCCTCACTTCCACGATGAGCGGTTCGGCACCTTTCGGCATCAGCCGCGCGATGATCTCCTCGGCCCACGCATAATGCTGGTGGGCGGTGCACACGCCGTCTGCCTGGAAACGCAGCCAGAGCGGCCTGACCGTTTCGAGGCTGGTGTGCAATCGTGCCGTATAGGTGTCGCTCGCGGCTATCGCGACAGGAGGAGAGACCTGCCCGTCGGGCGTGTCGGTCAACTCAGCAATTCGCACTGCCTGGCCTGCCACATCCCTCTCCTATCGTTTTGCCGCGGCGAACGTGACCGCCCGCCGCCGCCACGAACCCGGCAGACTGTCGTGCTGCTGGTCCGGATGCTCGATGTTCCACATGCGGTGATGCGTGAAATACCATGATGCCGCGAGCACGAAGGTCTCGGAGACCGCCGAACCCAGCAGCGCCCAGGGTGGAGAGGCGATCGCCAGCAGGATCGCGATCAGCGCCAACCCGACGATCGCGCCGCCCATCGTGATGAAGGCGACGATCCGGAAATCGCCGAGGATCTCGAGGACGATGCGGGGCATGATGTAAAGCATGATCGGGACGAAATTCGCGATCACGAAAAGCCCGATGAACCCGACCGAGGCATCCTGGAGAGCCTGGGATTTCACCATCGGCAGGACGAACATGACAGCGCATCCATAGACCAGGCCGCCTAGCCCCATGACGAGCGACCAGATCTTGGCCTGCGCCCAGACACGGCCTGTTTCATTGTGCTGCATGAGCTTGGCCAGCTCCGGCTGCGTCATGTTCACGAAGGCAAGGCTGATGATGCGCAGCGGCGCAAAGAACACCAGCACTGCCGCCAGCGGTGCGTAGGCGGCAGGCCCGGCAATGCCCGCGACCAGCAGCGCCAGGCATTGTCCCTGGATGTTGGTGGTGGTCGCGCTGAAGGCCGACCAGCACAGCTGGCGCCAGAGCCTGGCATAGCGCCGCCGCGTCGGCATGCGGAAGCTGATGCGAAGCGTGCGGCGTGCCAGCCGGACCAGGACGAGGATACCAACCAGATTTGCCGCGGTAAGCGCGTAGAACGTGGCCTGCAGCCCATCCTTTGCAAACCAGATCGTCAGCCCGGCCAGCACGGTGCCGGAGATTGTGAAGGCGGCATCGCTGATGGAGACGATCACCTGCAGGCGGCGCGCGAAGAATGCCGTGCGCATGTGGCTGCGCAGCGACCAGGCGCCGACGAAGCAGCCGGCGGCGATGCCACTCGGGTCGCCCAGCAGATGCATCAGGACAGCCGTGGCTATCGCCATCAGCAATGCCACGACCAGCGCCGCCGTTCCGAAGGCCACGTCATGGGCGTCGACGCCGGCGCTGTTGGTGCTCTTGCCCATCCATATCGAGGCCGGAACGGCGGTCAGCGACCTGATATAGGACAGGCCGACCCCGCCCATCACCATGGCGATGGCGAAAAGGCCGTAGCCTTGCGCCGACAGCAGATGCAGCAGCATGATGTTGAGGGCAAAGTGAAAGCCGCTCTGCATCGCCTCGCCGCCGATCATCAGCACGAGCCGCCGCACCAGATGGCCAGGAAATTTCACGGCCGTGTCTCCGCCTGGCGGGCGGTTGCCGCCCTGGCCGGCCTTGCCATGGCCGCTTTCAATTTGTCGGCGGCGATGGCGGTGATCGCGGCCGCGGCGACCGGCTCGCTGAAGACCGCCTCGTAGCGCTTGCGCCCGGCGGCGACAAAACCGCGCCAGGTTTCGGGCCGCAGGACGATCTCCTGCAATTTCGCGGCAAGGGCGGCTGCGTCGCCAGGCGGAACGTGCCAGCCGGTCTCGCCGTCGGCGACCACTTCGACCAGCCCGCCGATCGCCGACACCAGCGGCGGGCGGCCGTGGGCCATCGCCTCGATGGCGACGCGGCCGAGCGATTCCGGGCGCCGCGACGGCACGGTGACGATGTCGGCCCAGCGATAATGCTCGGACGGGTCCGGTATGAACGGCAACACGCTGACCCGCTCGGTGAGTCCCATACCGCCGACCAGTTCGGCGAGCGCACGCTCGCGCTCGATGCTTTCAAAGGCGCCGCCGACCAGCCGCACCTCGATCCTCGACTTCAGCTCCGCCGGCAGTGAGGCGATCGCTTCCAGCAGCACTTCCTGGCCCTTGATCCTGTTGACACGGCCAAGCAGCAGTACGCGCAGCGGGCGCTTGCCGTCATAGGTCATCGCTTCGGCCGCCGCCGGACCGGCAACGCCATTATAGACGACATGGGAGCGCGCGGATCCGGGATCGCCGAACGCGGCGCGCGTCGCCTTCGAGTTGAAGATGAGATCGGCATGGCTCCAATGCATCAACCCGACGAGGATCCGGCGCAGCACGCCTTCGGGAATTTCGTGGATGTGCAGCAATGTCTTGGTGGGCAGCAGGCGCGAGGCCAGCGCATAGTCGGCGACGATCGAAGTGTTGACGTAGACGAGGTCACAATCGCGCAGGCGTCGCCATGCCCGCCACACCGCGACCGGCAGCCGCGCCATCTCGATTGTGGCGAGGCGCGCCATGGCCTGGCGCCTCAGCACCCAGAGCGGCTCGAAGACGATGCGGCTGGCGTGAGGTTCCAGGATCTTTACGATCGGCCCGCTGCGCGGCAGGACCACCTCGATGTCGGCGGACGGAAACGCGGCGCGCAACGCGGCGACGCTCTCCGCGAAGCTGCGGTCGGAGCCATAGAGCTCATAGCCCTGATGGACGCATGCAATCCGCATATTCCCAAGCATCTTTCTGCCAGGGGAAGTTTGACGATCCCCGCAGCCTGACCGTACAGGCGACTGGAAATCTCAAGCCCAACACCCCTTTGGACTTTCACTGGTTGCCGGTATGGCCATGAAGCGGATGTCGAATCCGGATCACCACACCAATTCTGCACGTCCTCCGCCGATTCTGACGCACAGAAATCCCTGAGCAAGGATCATGCCGGGCCTGATTTCTCCGTCTGGTGGTAGCCAGGGCCGGCAATGCCTCGTTTCGATACACATACGTGCGGAAAGTTGACCGATAGTGAAACAACGCGGGCGTCCGGAAGAAATATTTTACAACCCGGGTGCAATAATCGCCGGGTCGAAGCTGGCAGGCATGTTGCATGGCCAGCTTTTGAGATCAGACAGCCCCGCACCGCGTATCGAGCGGACTTGAAAGCGCAACGGCCATGAAATCGGAAAAGCCCTCCATCCTGATCCTGGGAACGCGCGGCATCCCCGCGGCCCATGGCGGCTTCGAAACCTTCGCCGAGAAGCTGGCGCTTTTTCTTGTCGGACGCGGCTGGAAGGTCGGAGTCTATTGTCAGGACGAGGTTGCACGGGTCGACCAGAGGGTGCGCGTCGCAAGCTGGAACGGCATCGACCTCATCCACATCCAGGTCGCCTCGAAAGGCCCACGCGCGACGCTGGAGTTCGACTGGCAATGCGTGCTCGACGCCGCCCGGCGGCCCGGCGTCTGCCTCGTGCTTGGCTATAATGGCGCGGTCTTCCTGACCTGGCTCAGGCTGATGCGGCGCAAGATCATCACCAACATGGACGGCATCGAGTGGCGCCGGCCCAAATGGGGTGCTGCGGCGCGCACATGGTTCTGGCTCAACGAGTGGCTCGGCGCCTGGGCCTCGCACCGCCTGGTCGCCGACCATCCTGTGATCGCGGATCATCTGGCAACGCGCCGGCCGCGCAGCGCCATCGCCACCATCGCCTATGGCGCCGATCCGGTGACAGCGGCACCGGAGGCGCCGGTGCGCGCGCTCGGCCTCGAGCCCGGCAAATACCTGATCTCGATCGCTCGCATCGAGCCCGACAACAACATCCTGCCCATCGTCGAGGCCTTCTGCAGCCAGAAGCGCGACATGAAGCTGGTGGTGCTGGGCACGCTTTCCGATGCCATTCCCTACCATGTCGCCGTCCGCCAGGCGGCGAACGCCTCGGTCGTCCTGCCGGGCGCCATCTACGACCAGGCCACGGTGAAGGCGCTCAGGTTCCACGCCCGCGCCTATCTGCATGGCCACACGGTCGGCGGCACCAACCCGTCGCTGGTCGAGGCGCTGGCCGCCGGCAACATGGTGATCGCCCACGACAACCCCTACAACAGATGGACCGCCGGCACCGCGGCCATCCACTTCACGGACACGCAAAGCTGCGCCGAGCGGATGCGCCAGGCGATGGAGGATGACGCCCTGGCCAAAGCCTGCGGCGAGGCCGCCAGGACGCGCGCCCGCGAAGCCTTCCGCTGGGAGGATGTCCTGCTTGCCTACGAGAATGAAGCCTACCGGCTTCTCGGCGCGACCGCCGCGCGGCCGGCCGCGATCGAGCGCCCCTCGCCCGGCGCCGTATGACGGACTGGTCGCGGCGGCGGCTTCTGCGCACAGCGCTGTCGACCGCGCTAGTGCCCGCCGCGCTCGCGCCGGTACCGCCCGCTTTTGCTACAGGCGGCGAGTGGCGTCTCCGCCGCGGCGTCAATGCCTGGCCCTGGTTCGCGCTGACGCGCGAATTTCCGGCGCCACGCACCGACTATGACTGGCCGCCCTTCCAGTCGCAGCGGCCGGTGCCGACACCGGACGACCTCCACCGGCTGCGCGAGACCGGGCTCGACTTCATCCGCCTGCCCGTCGATCCCGGCCCGTTCCTGGCGGCCGACGCAGCCACGCGCGGCAAGCTGCTGGACATGCTGGACGCGGCCGTCGCCGCCGCGCTCGACGCCGGTCTCGGCATCATCGTCAACGTCCAGGCCAATGGCGCCACCCATTACTGGAACCCCGACCGCATGGTCTCGAGCACCGCCGCGCCCGAATTCGAAGCCTATCGCGGATTGGTCGGCGAACTGGCCGGCAGGCTGGAACGGTTCCAGCCGGGCATGGTGGCGCTGGAGCCGGTCAACGAGCCGCCGCAATCCTGCGATTCCAACGTCTGGTCGCAGGTCCAGGCAGCCCTTCTGACGACGGCCAGAGCGTCGTCCCATGGCTTGCCGCTGGTCGTCACCGGAGGCTGCGGCTCGATGGTGGGCGGGCTGGCAGCACTCGATCCGGCGCCGCTGGCCGCCTTCGAGCCGATCCTGTTCACCTTCCATTTCTACGAACCCTATCTGTTCAGCCACCAGGGCGCGCCCTGGATGCGCGAACCTGTCTACCGCGCGCTCAACAACGTGCCGTGGCCGGCATCCGCCGGCTCGCTCGAGCGGACGCTGGCCTCCGTCAGGGCGCGCATGGCCAAGGATACCGAGACCACGGACGAGGCCAAGAAAGCCGCCTATGCGCAAACCGAGCGCGTGCTGAAGGTCTATTTCGACGCCCGGCCCGACCGCTGGTTCATCGACAAATATCTGAGCCAGGCGCGCGACTGGGCCGATAGCCACGGCATCGCGCCGGAACGCGTCATCATGGGCGAATTCGGCGCGTTGCGCACCGACGCCCGCTACACCGCCGCGCCCGACCCCGACCGCGCCCGCTACATTTCCGATGTCAGGCAAAGCGCGGAGTCGTTCGGCTTTCCCTGGGCCTTCTGGGATCTCTTCGACGGCATGGGCATGATGGACGACGCTACGCGGGCGCTGGATCCGGCGATGGTGGACGCGCTTGGGTTGAGGATGGCGGAGTAGTGGTAGCGCTGACCGCGGAGATTGACCGAAACCTTCCCGCGCTTCGTCATCCTAGGGCGTAGCAAGGAGCGAAGCGACGCGGCGCAGACCCTAGGATCCATGCCGCGACGTCGACCAAGGGATGCAGCGATCAAGAATAGTCACCCGAACCAACGGGAGTCAAAGTCACGCATGACGGGATATGTCTATATGACAGCGAGCCAAAAGCGCGGCACGATCTATATCGGCGTCACCAATGACCTCGGCCGTCGCATGCCTGAGCATAAGTCTGGCCAAGGCGCACGCTTCACCGGCCGCTACGGCGTGCAACGTCTTGTTTGGTACGAGGAATATTTCGACATCACTGACGCTATCCAGCGCGAAAAGTCGCTGAAGCGCTGGGCGCGCCAATGGAAGGTCGACTTGATCGAAAAGACCAATCCGGAATGGTTCGAGCTTTTCGCGGCACGGGATGGTGAGCATTCTGCACCGCTGCATCCTTCGGCCAACGTCCCGGCATGGATCCTAGGTGTTTGATCCCGAGCTTTAATGGTGCGATATTTTCTTCCGACTGGAAGGATGCGTTATGGGACAAGTTCTGCACGGCCGCGCCACGACTACAGAGGCAATCCGTCGAGCAATACAAAATAGTCAAGAGAGCCTGAGGGCGCTGGCCAGGCGCTACGGGATCGATCAGAAGACGGTTCGAAAGTGGAAGAACCGAACCTCGACCGCCGATCTTCCGACAGGCCCCAAGGACCCGAAGTCGACGGTGTTGTCTGTGGAAGAAGAGGCGGCCATCGTCGCCTTTCGCAAGCACACGCTGCTGCCACTGGATGATTGTCTCTATGCCCTTCAGCCGACGATCCCGCATCTGACACGCTCGTCCTTGCATCGTTGCCTTCAACGCCATGGTATTTCGCGATTGCCGCAGGTGGATGGTGACAAGCCGGCCAAGAAAAAGTTTCAGGCCTATCCGATCGGCTATTTCCATATCGATATCGCCGATGTGCAGACCGCCGAGGGCAAGCTGCGTCTCTTCGTTGCCGTCGACCGGACGTCCAAGTTCGCCTATGCGCAGCTACACGCGACGGCGGACAAGGTGACGATGGTCCAGTTCCTGCGAGATCTGATCGCGGCCGTGCCCTATGCCATCCACACCATTTTGACCGACAACGGCATCCAGTTCACCAACCGAAGCTGCGACCGCCATGCCCCCCGGCATATCTTCGATGATGTCTGCGCCGACCATGGCATCGAGCACCGGCTCACCAAGATCAACCATCCCTGGACCAACGGCCAGGTCGAGCGGATGAACCGAACCATCAAGGACGCGACCGTCAAGTGCTTCCACTATGACGATCACGATCAGCTGCGCCGACCCCTCGCCGACTTCATCTCAGCCTACAATTTCGCACGCAGGCTCAAGACCCTCAAAGGCCTCACGCCTTATGAGTTCATCTGCAAAATCTGGAAAAAAGAGCCCGAACGGTTCAGACTCGACCCGGTCCATCAAATGCCGGGACTAAACACCTAGGGTCTGCGCCGCGTCGCTTCGCTCCTTGCTACGCCCTAGGATGACGAAGCGCGGGGAGCGGCGTCGCCTGGCGCCCTCGCACCACCGCCCGCGTCGGCCGGTACAGGACCAGCGCGAGCACCACGAACTTGGTCATCAGCGTTGTCTTCGAGGCGAGGCTCTCGGAGGTGTTGAGCAGCATCAGCCAGCCGAGCATCGGCAGCCATATTCCCGGATGGCAGCGGCGTGCCACCTCATGCGTGAACAGCGCGAAACCGAACACCATCAACAGGGTGAAGAAGGCGCCCTGGTAGAGAACCATGCGGATGATCGGATTCTCTATGCCCTGTTCGAGGCCGCTGATGCGGCGCATACTCTCGACCAGGTCGATATCGGGCCCCACGATCAGGTCGCGCAGTTCCAGGTGCTGGAACAGATCGAACATCTCGACGCGGGCATTGGCGCTGCCTGAATCCGAAACGAAGCGCTCGAGCAGCGCGTCGAAGAAGCCGTATGAGGCCGCGAGCACGATAACGACCGGTATCAGCGCGGCGAGGATGAAGCCGAGCGCGGCGCCAAGCAGATTGACACGCCCCATGCGCAAGGTGCGCAGGCCCTGGATGAGGATATAGCAACCGCCGAGCATGATCGTCAGCACCATGGCGGAGCGGCCGCCGAAGGCGACGAGGGCCGCGCATTGCAGGCCGATCAGCCCAAGCCGCAGCGGCATCGACAGCGATTTCGAGCCGGAGAGCAGCGCCAGCACATAGATCGAGGTGATGGTGGCGTTGACGAGCGGATGCCCCTGAAGCGCTGTCGAGCGCAGATCGTTGGCGAACACCTCGCCGTCGAGGCGATACGGAAAGATCAGCGTCTTGGTCGCGAACTCGAACAGCGCCAGCAGCGCATTCGCCGTCATGATCGCGTGTACCACCGTTTGCAGGCGGGCGAATGTCTTCTCGTCGTTCTCGGCCAGCATCAGCACCAGCAGCGCCGGCGTCACGAACGTGTCGATCATGCCGGCCATGCCGGGGCGCTGCCGGACGATGACGACGACAAGCAGCACGATCGACATGACCGCCAGCAGCGCGCTGGCCGGCCGCCTGTCGGCGACGGTCACCACGTAACCCATCGGGTTGCCGAACGTGCAGGCGCGCCAGGCGAACATCAGCACGAGCAGATAGGTGGAGGGATGGATCTTGGTGGCCGGATTGCCGGTCAGGCCGTCATAATTGTAACCCACCAGCCACAGCATGCCGCCCGAAATGCCGAACAGCAACGCCACCGCCGCGACCAGGCCATAGCCGGTCACCCAGTCCATGGAATTGCCGGCGGCGGCCGGAACCGGAACGCCCCAGCCGGCTGCCGAGGTGGCGGCCCGGACGGCAGGCCGGCTGGCGGTCATGTCAGGCTGCCTCGTCGACCAGCATGGCGGCGGTCGGCAACCGCCCCATGACGGAAATGGCCTGCGAAGCCGCCGTCACGTCGTGCATCGGCGTCGCGTTCAGCGTGGCGACGAGCACGATCTCGTCGACCATAGCGACCAGCGGCGAGACGTTGAGATTGTCGGCCAGCGCGCCGCCGTCGACGACGACGAGATCGAAACTGTGGCCGGCCTGCGCCAGCATATGCTGCGTGAAATAGACGCCCTGCGCCTCCGAGACGCCAGCCTTTGGCCGGCCGCCGCCCAGAACCGCGACATTGCTGCCGGGTGTGCGCTGGCTCAGCGCCTCGAAGGCATATTCGCCGCGCAGCACGTCAAGCAGGCCGGGTTGCGGCTCCTTCTTGCCGCTGCCGGCATTGCTATCGATGAACAGCACACGGCTGCCCCTGGCAGCGGCGGCATTGGCGAGCAGGCGCGCCACCCGGCCTCGTTGCGCGGCATCCTGCGGCGGCGACGTCACCAGGATCGACGGCACCAGCGGCCAGTTCGGCGGCCGCCTGCTGGCGGCGAACAGACGCCTCAGCGCCAAGCCCGCGACCGCATCCGTCTTCGCTCCGGCCGGCGCGGCTGAACGGCCGAAAGGCCACCAGCGGCGGCGCGCCGTTTTCGCCGGCAGCACGCCCAGCACCGGTGCCTCGATGGCCGATTCCATCTGCGCGCGGGAAAGCACGGTCGGCGAGGAATATTCCGCGATCAGCGCCATGCCGGTGCCCAACCCCAGCCCGCCGAAGAGCGCGCCGATGAGCAGCAGCGGCAGCGGCGGCCAGCTCTTCTTCAGGGCGGGCATGGCATCGGAGATGATGCGCGCATTGGTGCTGTCGACATTGATCTGCTCGCGCGTCTCCTGAGCCCGCTGAAGGTAGGTGGCGTAGACGGAGCGCAGCGCCTCGAGGTCGCGCTGCAATTCGCGCAGCCTGACCGAGGCCTGGTCGGTGTCGAGCGACTTGCTCTTCATGCCCGCGACCTTGGCTTCCAGCGCCTGCTGATTGGCCAGCGCCCGCTCATAGTCGGTCTCGGCGGCGGCGGCGATGCGGGCGAGTTCGCGCGCAATGAGCGCGCGCGTGTCGCGAAGCTGCTGCTGGGCCGCGATCATCGAGGGGTGGCGTGGCCCGAGTTCCGTGCCAAGTTGCGAGACCTGGTCGACAAGTGTCGCCTCCTGCGCCCGCAGGCTCGAAATCACCGAGGAGCGCATCGCTTCCGAGGTCGCGTCCGGCGCGCCGCCGGACCGGCGCAGCTGGTCGACCTGCGCCTTCAGCGCCGCGGTGCGGCTCTGCGCGGCCGAGAGCTGTGTGTTGATCTCGGTCAGCTCCTGGTCGCTGACCAGATTGCCCGCCGCCATCACCATGTTGTTGGCGGATTTATAGGCCTCGACGGCGTTCTCGGCCTGCTGGACACGCCTGCGCTGCTCGTCGAGCCGCGCGGTGATTGATTTGGAGGCGTCCGTGGCGGCCTGCGCGCGTGCGCTGGCCTGGTCCGCCAGATAGGCCTGCGCGATGGCATTGGCGAGCTTCGCCGCCTTGTCCGCGCTCTTGGCGGTGACGATCACGTCGATGACCAGCACCTTGTCGGCCCGCTTCACCGCGAGCCGCCGGCGCAGCGCATCGAGCGTGTTCGCCGTCTTGTCGGTTTCGGCCGACCCGGAGCCCAGCAAATGACTCAACAAACCCCCCTGCCCGTTGAATTCCGGATCCTCGGTCAGGTTGGTGGCCTGAATGGCCCTCAGCAGCACGCCGGTCGACTGGACGACGGCGACCTGGCTTTCCACCATGGTGATGCCGCCATCGGGGGGCACGCGGCTCGGATTGACGTCGTTGGTGACCACCTGCAGGTCTTGCGGGTCGATGATGATTTCCGCCACCGAGCTGTAGAGCGCCGGCGTGAACAGCCCGTAGAGCAGCGTCACGAGGGTCAGCAGCGCGGCGGTGGCCAAGATCAGGAAACGGCGGCGCACCAATATGCGCTTCAGGTCACCCAGCTCGACCGTCGAGGACGCATAGGACGGCGCCGGCACGGGCTCCGGAGCATGTTGCATCACCTCCGGAGCGTGTTGTTGCGGCAACGAGAGCAGGGATGATTGCAAAGGTCGCTCCGACAACACTCCATGTGCCCGCAAGCTTAAATTGCGGCTTCAGCCTAGCTATTCCTCCAACCATTAAAACACTGTTAATTATGTTGGGAGCTCTTCTGATTTTTGGCACGGAGTTTGCGTAGTACAGGCACGGGCGTGCTGATACGGGCGTGGGCGAGCAGGAGACGGATTGAAATGGGTCAGCACTTCACTCCGGCCCATTCGTCCGGCCCTCGCCCATGTCCGGAATTCGAACACCAGCCAGATACCAAACACTGGAATGCTAAGGGTGCGACATGCGGGTGAGCCTGCGCCTGGACAGCGAGTGCGTGCGTGCCTTTCACCTTATGCTGCTGCAGCGCCTCGCGGTGCTGCCGCATGTCGAGATTTGCGTCGACGCACGACCGGCCGGGGGCGGCATTCCAGGCAGCGCCGCGGCGCTGTTCCAACTTGAAACGGCCATCCATGGCCTGCCGGCGGACGGGCCGGCCAAGCGCCTGCCGCTGTCGGCGCTGGCGCCCTACCGCACACAGGCGCCCGCTCCGGCGGATCTCGTGCTCGACCTCTGCGGCGACGCGCATGTGAACGGAACGCGCGTCTGGCGCATGACCTATGACGGCGCCGCCGGCGAAGCGGCCTTGCTGGCGTCGATCCTCGACGGCCGCACGCCGGTCGCCCGCATCGAGGAGAACGGCGCGGTCGTCGCCGAAGGACGCCTGGGCACGGAATATGGCGGCATCGCGCTGGCCTCCTTCCAGGACATGCTGGCGCGCACGGCAAGCCTGATCCTGGCGGCAATGACGGGCGCGGCGCGGGCCGCCTTGCCCGTCCTGCCCGAGCCGGCGCAGGCGGATGCTCTTCCGCAGATTCCCTCCACCGCCAAGCTCGGTGTCAGGGCGGGCAAGGCGTTGGCGCGGCGCATTGTCCAAAAAATCTACCACCTCTGCTACAACGCCCCGCACTGGAAGGTGGGCTGGCGCCAGACCGATGGCCGCGACCTGTTCGAACTGGGCGCGCATCCGGCATCGGGCTGGCGGGTGCTGCCCGACGACGGCAGCCGCTTCTACGCCGATCCGTTCCCGATCCTCTACCAGGGACAGGTAACCCTGTTCGTCGAGGACTATATCCACCGGCTGTGCAAGGCCATCATCTCCGCCGTGCCGTTCGGTCCTGCGGGGCCGATCGGCCGCCCGGAGCCGGTGCTCGACCTGCCCTACCATCTCTCCTATCCCTTCGTCTTCGAGCGCGACGGCGAGGTCTGGATGGTGCCGGAAAGCTGCGCCAACCGCACGGTCGATCTCTACCGGGCGACAGCCTTCCCCGGCGGTTGGGTCAAGGAAGCGACGCTCTTGTCCGACATCGTCGCCAGCGATGCCACCCTGGTCGAGCATGGCGGGCGCTGGTGGCTGTTCGCCACCGTGCGCGATGGTGGCGGCGCCTTCTCCGACGCGCTGCACCTGTGGTCGGCGCCGGACTTTCGCGGCCCCTGGACGCCGCACCCCAAGAATCCCGTGCTGGTCGACATCGCCTCGGCGCGTCCGGCTGGCCGCATGGTGGAACGCAACGGCCAGTTGCTGCGCCCCGTGCAGGACTGTCGCAGGAGCTATGGCGCGGCCCTCGGCATCGCACGCATTGCTCACCTTGATGTGAACGGGATGGAGCAGGTGGTCGAGACGATCTTAACCCCTGGTGCGCTATGGAATGGGCGCAAGCTGCACACGCTCAACGAGGCGGGCGGGCTGGAATTCATCGATGGCTCGGCGATCGCACCGCGCTGGAAACAGAAGAGGCGACCGTCATTAACCTGAACATTGGCTACCACCAGTCACTCGTGCTGGTTGCCTGAGGTTGATAAGGGTCCGGAAGATATTTTCCACTACAGATTGTGGAGAGGGAAGATGACCAGCATAAAGGGCAGCGACGCGAACCCCGCCGAGACTGTCCCGACCGAAGTCGACGTGGCGATTGTCGGTGCCGGGTTGGCCGGCACGACCTTGGCAACGGTCTTGGGAAACGTCGGCCGCAAGGTAGCGCTGGTCGATCCGCATCGGACCCATCCCGACGAGTTCCGGGCCGAGAAGCTTGGCACGGACCAGACGCACCTGTTCGAGAAGCTGGGCCTCGACTCGATCGTGCTGCCTCTGATGACGTCGATGGACGATATCCATGTCTTTCGCCTTGGCCAGCTGTTCGCACGCGAGCGGCGCGTGGAATATGGTTTTTCCTATGGCGCGCTGATCAACGGCCTGCGCGCCGCCTTGCCGCCCCAGGTACCGGTCACCGTGGGCAAGGTCGCCGAGATCATGACCGGACCGGACAAGCAGCGGCTTGTCCTCAACACGGGCGCCATCATCGAGGCGCGGCTCGTGGTGGTGGCCACCGGCCACAGCGAGGCCGTGCGGCGCGCCGTCGGCGTCCGCCGCATCGAAGAATCAAAGGGCCATTCGCTTTCGATCGGATTCGACCTTGCCACCCCGCCGGACGAATGCGCCTATCAGGCAGTCACCTGTTTCGCCAGGCGACCGGAGGACCGCATCGCTTATCTCAGCGTGTTTCCCATCAATGGCGTCATGCGTGGGAACATGTTTGGGTACCGGGAGGCGGGCGAGCCGTGGACCAAGGCGTTCCGCAAGGATCCGCAGAAAATGCTTTGCGAAATGATGCCGGAGATCGCGGCTCAGTGCGGAAACTTCAAGATCAGCGGGCCTGTCGACATCAGGCCGATCGATCTGACGAGGACGGAAGGGCATCGGCGTGACGGGGTTGTGTTTGTCGGCGACGCCTTCTGCACGACGGATCCAACGCCGGGCGTTGGCATCGTGCGGGTAATGACCGATGTCGATCAGCTCCACTCGGTGCACATTCCGCGCTGGCTGGAAACGCCAGGCATGGCGGCTGACAAGATCTGCGCCTTCTATGACGATCCAGTCAAAATAGCCGCCGATGAGGACGGTATGCGTGTCAGCCACTATGCCAGGGCGATCACCGCGGGCACCGGACTGGAATGGCGTTTCCGCCGCCTGCGCAACAACACGGCGCGCCAGCTGATGATCATCGGCCGCAAGATGGGTCATTTGGGACTGCGCCGGGAGCCGGGCATGGCGTAAGGGACTTCCAGCTTTTCCCGCCATCGAAAGCAGAGGCGTCTTCCCTTCTCGCTTCCCTGCGGAGCAAGGAAGCGCCAGCCTCTCGACCCAAGCCACTTCCACGAAAAACGTGTAACGGTTTTCCGCCTTGAATGCGGTCAGGCAAGAGATCGATCGTAACGAAAACAACCATCACGCGGAACAAGCGAGGCCCCGACAGCTTATCTCTTGAGGAGATCCGTTCTTGAGGAGATCCGTTATGGTCAAGAACATCGATCGCGCGTTGCAGGACGCTATTCTTGCCATGCGCATCCTTCGAAAATCCATAATCGATCACGGGCATCTGGACGCGATGACCGAATTCGACAGCTTGATCGGAGTGGCCATTTCAGAGGCAGAGCAACAGTTGATATCCATGCAGGCCAGATCGTCGAATGAGCGACCGATAGATGCGAGTTGACGACTGCCACCTGCCTGTATCCACTCGAGCACATCAAGCGATCACGAACGACCGCTCCAATATGGGGTGAAGGGCAAAACCCGACTGCGTCCCGAGCTGCTATTATTTCCTTTTTTGCGCCCGGTGCCCACGACGCAATCATCCCTGCCCGCGAAAGCAAAAGGCGCGATCAACCGACCGCGCCCTGGAGTTTCGCTTCGCCAGGCGAAAAGCGTTATGCCTGATCCGCTCAGGGCGGCGAATTCGAAAGACTGGGTGCAGCCGTGACGACCGACAACCGTTCACGCTTCTGCCAGCTTGGCTTCTCGTATTTCTTCATCGGATAGAGCCCTCCGCGTTGGATACGGCGCCAAAAGAACCGCTTCGCCGTGCGGTGTCAATTGTGCCAGGACACGCTGTCACAACATGGGTGGTGACAGCCAGGAGATCACCCGTCGCGGCGCAACGGCTGAGGTGGCACCGACCATTACGGCCGCGCCGGAGACCAGACGCGCGCGCCGCATCGCACTATTGCGAATCGGCCACACTGCCGGCTTTTCGGTCGAGCCGTGGCAGTGTCTTGCGTTGACAATCCCCGGTGGCGCGAGCAGGCTTCGGGTCTGAGGGAAAACTGGGGGACTAAAAGTGAAGAAGGCTTACCAGAAGCCGGTGTTGCTGAAGCGCGAGAGGCTTTCGGCCGTCACCGCTGTTTGCACACCATCGACCTGCCCTGTTTGAAACAAGTCGCCAGGTCAAGAACCTCCATCGCCCGCTGGCACGGCCAGCGGGTTTTTTCATGCGCGATTGCCAGATGATGCGCCCGAACCGGCCTCAAATCGTTTTTTGGCGGTAAATCGGTCCATCGGCGGTATTCTCTCTTCCGTGCAGGCGTGCCTGAATAGCGCCGGGAGGAATCTGCCATGCCAAACAATGCCTTGCCGCTGGTGATCAGCGCGCCCGAACCACGCACGCTCGAGCTGATTTTCACGCCGCCGCAGCTGGCGCGGCTCAAGGCGCACTACCGCGTCGTCGAGACCACGGCCGACGGCGTCGCCGGACTGCCGGTCGAGGTGCTGGCGCAGGCCCGTTACATCATCGGCCAGCCGCCGATCTCGCTGGAGACGCTAGAGGACATGCAGGCGCTGCGCTGCGTCTTCAATGTCGAGACCAATCTCATCAACAACATGCCCTACGAGACGCTGTTCGCGCGCGGCATCCATGTCGTCACGACAGGCCTGGTCTTCGCCGAGCCGGTGGCCGAGCTTGGCCTGGCCATGGCGCTCAACCTCGCCCGCGACATCGTCGACGCCGATCTCGCCTTCCGCCAGGGCAAGGAATTGTGGGGCGGCGACGGCAACCAGACGGCGCGGCTGCTCTCGGGCGCCGATGTCGGCATTATCGGCTTCGGTGATCTCGGCCGCGCCCTGAACCGGCTGCTGTCGGGTTTCCGCACCCGCACAAAGGTCTTCGACCCCTGGCTGCCGCCATCGATCCTGATCGACAATGGTGTCGAGCCGGCATCGCTGGAGGACGTTCTGTCATCGAGCGATTTCGTCTTCGTCGTCGCCTCGGTGACCTCCGAGAACCAGGGCTTTCTCGGCGCCGATGCCTTTGCCAGCATGCGCCAGGGCGCCGCCTTCATCCTGCTCAGCCGCGCCGGCGTCGTCGACTTCCCGGCCCTGATGGCGGCGGTGAAGAGCGGCCACATCGTTGCTGCCAGCGATGTCTTCCCGGAAGAGCCATTGGCCCGGGATCACCCGGTGCGCGCTTTGCCCGGCTTCCTGCGTTCCGCCCACCGCGCCGGCGCGCTCGACATCGCCTTCAAGCGGATGGGCGACATGGTGCTGGAGGATATGGACCTGATCGACCGCGGCCTGCCGCCGTTGCGCTGCAAGCGGGCGGAGCGTGAGACGGTGTCGAGGATGCGCTCCAAGCCGTCGGACAGGAATTGAGGGGCGAGCCTCGCGCGGCCCCATTGCATCGGTTGTGCGTGATTTTTGCATCAGGATCCGGCCTCCCAGTGCGTGGACTGAACACAAGAAACCGCCGAAGCGCTTGAGAACATCGGAAGCTTTGCTGGCGCTCTCAACTCGGCTATTCGAGCGAGGCTGTCCTCGAAACCGAATGACCGCAGATATCCCACCACAAGCTGCGCAGCCTCATCGGCAAGGATTCGGACCGCTTCGGCGCTGAGTTTTTCAGGGCCGCTCAAAAACGGCGTATGCGCGGGGCAGCGGCACTCCAAGCCGAGCTTGACTGGAGTGCCGCATGGCCATCGACCCGGGCGGCGCTGCCAGACTTGACGAAGCCAGGCGCAACAAAAGAACCGGTGTGCCAGTAAGAATGCCATGCGAGCGTCCCGCTGTGGACAACGCGCACAGCACGCGCTTTAGTGGCGCAAGGATATTTCCCTACAATACGGACAGCGTGCGGTTCCTGAATAATGGAGATCGGCGTGCCCCTGGATTTTATCGAGGTCTTCCGCCGCGAACTGAGCGCTGTCAATTTTCGCCGCATGCGCATCCGCTGCGGCGCCGTGGCCGAACACAGGGCAAACGGCACCGGCCAGGCCACCAGCCATTTCCTTGTCGATCGCGGCGATGCGGCGATCGACGAGGCAAGGTCCGACCCGGAACGCGGTGCGATCAGGACGAAGAAAGCCAGCAATCTTACGGGCATAGCGCTCTCGGGTGGCGGCGTGCGCTCGGCCTCCTACTGCCTCGGCGTGCTGCAGGCGCTGGAGTCGCTGGCGCCGGCGGGCAGTCCGCGCCCGCTCGATGCCGTCGACTACCTCTCCACCGTCTCGGGCGGCGGCTATATCGGCACTTCGGTCGTGGCCGGAATGATGCAGGACAGCCGCACATTCCCCTTCGAAAGCCGGCTCGACGAGGCGGAGACGCCCGAAACACAGCATTTGCGGGACTTCTCCAATTTCCTGGCGCCCAGCGGTGCCGCGGACTATCTGGTCAGCATCGCGCTGGTCATGCGGGGCCTGCTGGTCAACGCCTTGATCGTGCTGCCGGCCCTGCTGCTGCTTGCCGTGCTCACCATCGCGATCAACCCCACCGTAGCGGATCTGGTGAGACCCGGCATTTTCGGCATTTCGGTCTCGAAACTGCCAATGCTCGGCGCAACCATGAAGTACTTCGCGCATACCGTGGTGCTTGCCGCGCTGGCGGCGTTTGTGATGTTCGGCAGCGCGCTCTACACGTCCCTCACCTTCCGCACCGGCTCGCTGAGGAGCCGCGAGATTCTCGGCCGCGCCCTTGGCGCGCTGGTTGCCGTGGTGCTCGCCTCGGCGATCATCGACATCCAGCCCCTGGTGCTTTCGGGCATGCTTGCGAACGCCAACGACAAGGTCATCAGTTCCACCGACCAGACATTCGTCCTGGCAGAACCGTTCCAGGATTTTCTGTCGGCCTTCGCGAGCATTCTGCCCTCGCTTGCCAGCGTGCTCGTGCCGACGGTGGCGGTGCTGATTTCGGTTTCGCAAAAACTCGCCAAGCTCGCCGAGGCGGCATTTGGCGATGTGAGCTGGAGCGCGACGATCAAGAAGAACGGCAGCCGGCTCGTCCTCTACCTCGCCGCGGTGATCGTGCCGTTCATGCTGTGGGTGACGTACATCTATCTGAGCTATTGGGCGATCCGCAAAGGAGACGAGTGGTGCGGCGTGGAAACACCGGGCTGGCTGAAGACAGTCACGCAATGCGAGGCGGGCTGGTATATCGGCCCGCTTTCCCGGCTTGGCCCCATCGGCGCGACATATCTGGGCGCCGCTTTGCTCTTCTCGGCCATCTGCCTGTTGATCGGACCGAATTCGAACTCGCTCCACAGGCTCTATCGCGACCGTCTCAGCCGCGCCTTCCTCATGCAGAGGAGCACCATAGGCAAGCAGCCGTCGGACTCGGTCGACACCTGGAAATTTTCGTCCCTGAAACCGGTCGATGAGGCCGGAAACTGGAAGGAAGGGGCGGCCTTCTCGCCCTATCTCCTGTCCAATGCCGCCATAAACCTCGAGGGCTCGAAGGACCTCAACAAACGCGGCCGCAACGCCGACAATTTCATCTTCAGCCCGCTGCATGTCGGCAGCCAGTCGACCCGCTATGTCGCCTCGACGGACATGGAAAGGGTGGTGCCCGACCTCAGCCTCGCCACGGCAATGGCGACGTCGGGTGCGGCGGCATCGGCGAATATGGGACGGCAGACAATAAAAATCCTTACGTTCAGCCTGTCCCTGCTGAACATCCGGCTCGGCTACTGGCTGGCCAACCCTTTCCGGATCGTGGCCTTCAAGAAGCATTTGAATCGCTGGATCGCGAATGTCGGTACCTGGTATTTCGCGGCGGAGACGGCCGGACTCCTGAACCAGAACCGGCTCAACGTCTACCTGACCGATGGCGGCCACATCGAGAACCTCGGCATCTACGAATTGCTGCGCCGCCGCTGCAAGGTGATCCTCGCGGTCGATGCCGAGGCCGACCCGGCGCTGACATTCCCATCGCTGGTCAATCTGGAGGTCATGGCCCGTATCGATCTTGGCGTCAGGATCGATCTGGGGTGGCAGGCAATTCAGGCCAATGCACTCGGCATAACGCCAACCGCGCCCTATGGGCCCGAGGGACCGCCTGGCCGGCGTGGCCCGCATGCCGCGATCGGCGTCATCAAATATGACGACGACGAAACAGGCGTCCTGATCTACATCAAGTCGTCATTGAGCGGCGATGAGAACGACTACATCCTCGACTATTTCAGGCGCCATCCCACATTTCCCCACGAAACGACCGTCGACCAGTTCTTCACCGAGGAGCAGTTCGAAGCCTACCGCGCCTTGGGGTTCCACGCGGCACGCGGGCTTCTGACCGGCGCCGACCGCTACGGAAATCCGGTGGAGATGCCCAAAGGCTGGAAGGCTCAGGTCGCCGCGGCCCTGGCTCTGCTCAACGTGCCCAAAGCAATGGCGGCGGCGACAGCGGGCCACCTTTAGCTGGCCGGGATGCCAACTGGGCAAAGACGGTCGCGTCCATTGCGCCGCCCGAAAGGCGCGGGCTGGAACCTTTGCGCGGCGACCGCGTTGTGCAGCCGGATCGTCTCCCATTCGATCACTCCTCCAATCAACCCCCGCCAGGCTCCGGCCGGCGGGGTTTCTTTATTCCAGCCACGCCTTGACAAAATCTGGTCTCGGGCGCTCTACCTCAGGCGTATCGGGACATGGGGGATTCACATGAAAAAGACCTATCAAAAGCCAGTTCTGGTGAAGCGCGACAGGCTGTCGGCGATTGCCGCCGTCGCCTGCCCCATTTCGCATCCTTGCGGCTGATCTTGGCACTCTTGCCAATCCAATATTGACGAGCTTGGGAAAGCCCGCTTCCCCTTGAGGGGCGGGCTTTCCGTCGTGATGGAACGATCGCCCCGCCGACAGGTTTTGCAAAAGGCCGGACGGTGGGAAGCCCGGCCTACTCCAGAAGGCCCGCCACGATTCGCGTCGGTGGCGGGCCTTTCGTGAGGCCCGTCCGCCCCGCCTCTTGGCCGAAGGTCTCATTCGCGCCGACGCGATGTTGTGCGAGATTGGCGATATAAGCGAGCGCTTGAATAATGGTTCGGACGTCTGTCGAGGGGCGGAGTCGTGCCAATCCGGGAGAATGTTGCCGCGAATCTCAGACGGCTGGTCGGTGGCCATGCGTCGGTGAGCGCCGCATGCCGCGGGCTGGGCATGAACCGCTCGCAGTTCGAGCGCTACCTGCAGGGCAAGAGCGTGCCCAACCAGGCCACGGCCAGGCTGATCTGCGCCTATTTCGGGATCGATGAGGACGAGCTGTACGGGGCGCCGCAAGCCGCGGCACCCGCACACCCGGATCTGCCGCCGATGCACCAGACGCTGTACGAGAACATGGTGCGCGGCCCTTCTCCGGCCATTGCGGGCGGCACTTATTTCACCTATTTCGCGGTTCCGGACCGTCCCGACCTTCTGATGCGCTCGGTCACCTTCGTACGGCGCGAGGCCGAACTGGTGACCTTCAGGCGCGTGACGCGGTGGACCGAGGGCCATCGCCAGGGCGGCGCGCGGGCGCCGGGCTGGCATTATGGCATCGCGATCTCGCGCCTGAACTGGATCTATTTCGCCGGCGTCAACCGCCGCCAGACCGCGGAGCCGTCGATCGTGGCCGTGCAGTGGGCCCCTTTCTCGGAGCCGGTCCTGGTCGGCAAGGCCTTCGTTTTGACCGGAGCCGGACCGGTCTGCGTGCGGGTCATCATGCGCCAGGAACTCGGCAGGATCAGCCTGAAGCAGGCGATGCAGATGTCCGGGATCGTCAGCCTCGACAACCCGCGCCTCGACCACCTTGTGGTAAGCCTCCTGCGCGAGGGCTAGAGTGGTGCTTCCAGCCGGCGAGGTTGGCCGGAGACAACAGGGGGCGCAATGCTCAACAGCTTCGACTATGGCGGCAAGGAAGCCGACACCGTGCACGCGCTGGAGGAGGATATCATCTTCGGCCGGCTGGCGCCCGGCACGCGCCTGGTCGAGGATGTGCTGCTCGCCCGCTTTCCGGTCTCGCGCCACGCCATCCGCCAGGCGCTCTACCAGCTGGAGCGGCTCGGCATCGTCACGCGCGAGCGCAACAAGGGCGCCATGGTGCGCCGGCTTTCGCCCGAGGAGGTGCGCCAGATCTACGAGGTGCGCGAAATGCTGCAGCGCCAGGCGGCGCTGATGATCCCCCTGCCCGCCGGCGATGCGCTGATCGAGGAACTGACGCGGATCCACCGCGTCTACAGCAGCCATGTCGACAGCGGTTATCTGAGAGGCATCCACGAGGCCAATGACCGTTTCCACCTCACAATGTTCTCGGCCTGCGGCAACGCCTATCTGGTGTCCTCGATCGAACACTACATGCGCCTCAGCCTGCCGGTGCGGGCCAATTCGCTGGCCGACAGGGAAAAGCTCGAAACATCGCGCCAGCATCACGCGATGATGATCGAGGCGCTGCAGCGCCGGGACAATTGGGTGCTGGCGCAGCTCTGCGTCGACCATCTGCAGCCGAGCAAGGCGTTTTATCTCCAGGAGATCGAGACAAAGGCTTCGGGCGGCTAGGAAAGAGATCGCCTCGGCCGGCCCGCGACTGCGATCCCTGCCTGCACACGACCGGCCGCTGCATGTCAGCCATCACCATCAATTTCCTCCCGCTTTCCTTTTTCCGGCCATGTTGCACTGCGAAAAGTCTGCTGCATTGCGATATCGGCCGTCTGGCCGGTACGCGGGGCGGGGGCTTGCACGAAAGGAGCTATCGTGTCGGCATCGTTTCGGCCAGATATACAGGGGTTGCGGGCGCTGGCGGTCGGCGGCGTCGTTGCCTATCATTTCGGCCTCGCCGCGTTGCCCGGTGGCTTTGCCGGCGTCGACATCTTCTTCGTCATTTCCGGCTGGCTGATATCGACGCACCTGATGCGGGAGATCACCGAGACCGGCAGGCTCGACCTCTGGCGCTTCTATGCCCGCCGCGCCCGGCGCCTCCTGCCGGCCGCTTTGTTCGTCATCCTGGTCACGCTCGTCGCCGGCTATTTCATCCTGGCGCCGCAGGAGCAGGCGCTCTATTCGCGCGGCGCCATGTTTGCGTCGGCCTATGCCATCAATCTGTGGCTGCTGCGCTGGTCGTTCGACTATTTCGCCGCCGATGCCTTGAGCAATCCCTTCATCCATTTCTGGTCGCTGTCGGTGGAGGAGCAGTTCTATCTCGTCTGGCCCACGCTGCTTCTGCTCGCTGCCTGGCTGCGTCCGGGAAAGCGCATGGCGGTAGCGGTGATCGGCGCGGCCGGCCTCGCCTCCTTCCTCGCCTGCCTGTGGCTGACCAGCGCCGCGCCGGCCTGGGCCTTCTATTTCTCGCCGCTGCGCGCCTGGGAGTTCGCCGCCGGCGGCCTGGCGACGTTGGCGCCGGCGACCCTGTGGCGGCACCGGCTGGAGCGGTTCATCGTTTCGCGGAACCGCCGAACCGCTCCGGTTCTTTGTCCTGACGCGATTGCGGACGGAAAACCGTTTCACACCTTCCCTGGAATTGCTCGATGGCTGCGCGCGGTGCAGGGCTGGCTCGGCCTGGCGCTGATCGCGGCAGCTTATCTTGCCTTGAGCGAAGACCTGCCCTTCCCCGGCTGGTACGCGCTGTTGCCGGTCGCCGGCACGGTTCTGGTGCTGCTGAGCGGCGCCGGCGAAGAGAACGACAGCGAGACCGCCAGCCCTGCCCGCTGGCAGGCGCTGGCCCCCGCTTCCCTGCTTTCGCTGCCGCCTTTGCAATGGGTCGGCGCGCTCTCCTATTCACTCTATCTCTGGCACTGGCCGGTCATCGTCTATGCCGGAATGCTGGTGCCGGATCTCACCGTCGCGCAGCGCCTCGGCTGCGGCGCTCTGGCGCTGGCGCTGTCGTTCCTCACCTATCATCTGATCGAGAACCCGGCGCGGCGCGGCGGCTGGCCGATAGCAGACGCCCGAGCCTTTCGTTTTGTAGCGATTGCTGGCGCAAAACCGCTTCGCACTTTTCCTGCAATTGCTTTGGCTCCCGCGTTGGCGCTGACCGGCGCGGGCGTGGCGGTGGCCTATGCCAGCGCGCACCTGGCCACACGCAATATCGACCCTGCCCAGCGCGGTATCGAACAGGCCGCCGAACAGCCCTCCATCGCGCGCGCCCGCGACGCCAACTGCCTGCTCGACTTCCACACGGTGAAACCGAAGCCTTGCGTGTTCGGCCCGGCGGATGCCGCCCACACCATCGTGCTGTTCGGGGATTCGCATGCCGACCACTGGTCGACGCCGCTGGTCGCGGCGGCCCGGCGCAACGACACCAAGGTGGTCACCTATCTCAAATCCTCGTGCCGCGCCTCGCGGCTGTCGACCTTCAACGCGGTGCTGAAGCGCGACTACACCGAATGCGACGCCTGGCGCGAACAGGCGATAGCAGACATAATCCGCCGCAAACCGCGGCTTGTGGTGATCTCGGAATTCTCGATCGGCAACCTGACCCGCGACATGCCAGCCGCCGGCCGCGAGGCCGAGACCGCGCGCTGGCAGGCAGGCCTGCGCTCCACACTGCAGGCCTTCAGCAAAGCCGGCGTCGAGACAGCCGTCATCCGCGACACGCCGATCGGCGACAGCTTCGCCGATTCCTGCGTGGCCCGCGCGCTCTGGTGGCGCAAGGCGCCCTCGCGCTGCGACACGCCAAGAACCGAGGCCGCCAATGACAAGGCCGCCGCCGCCGAGCGCGCCGTGGTGAAAAGCGTGCCTGACACGCTCTATGTCGACCTGACCGATCGCTTCTGCGGCCCCGCCCAATGCCACGTCTTCATCGGCGGCAAGCTGGCGTTCCGCGACCGGCACCATCTGGCCACGGCGTTTGCGGAGACGCTGGAAGGCCCGCTCGAAAAGGCGCTGTTCTAGAGTGGCTTGGCTCTCGCTTCTCCCCGTTCACGTCCGAACTCACCATTTCGACCAGGGCATGGCGATAAACGCCGGTTGAAGGCCACGCTACCAATGAGGTGGACGGCGCCAGCGATTATGGTCCCCTCCGACGCTGCCGCGCTCCGGCTTGCGCCCTCGCAGCCATTCATGCGCTGATCGAAACACCTCAGTAAATCCTCCGTGCTAGATGCGCAGTAGGTTTAGCCATTCCATCGTGCGGAACGCACCTCGAGACGGCCGCCTCTCGCGCGCCTGCCATCTCAACATCGACGCAGACCACGCCATTGCGCCTGCCTTCCGCAGGAAGTTCGCGGTAAGCGTGCAGCAAAAAAGCTGTAGCAAGAATTTTAACGCCGCAGTATCGAAGGTTGTGAATAAGGGGAGGCCAGAATATGCGATTAATTCTCACAGATATTACCGAAATGCACGGGAGCAACTATTGCGTCGCAGGTTGGGATGTTCAGGCTCACAGAATGGTGAGGCCTCTGCCTAACGGCAGCAATTGGACTGGAGGTCTCTTGCAACTGCACGGGATAAATCCCGGCGCAACGGTGGACGTAAATCCAACCGGACAGCAACATGCGAGCGCATTTCCGCATAGAACAGAGGATACAGTCATTAGCAATGCTGGAATTCAACTTGCGAATGCGGGGCCAACCCATTGGTTCGCCGCGGGCGCTCCTCCCACACAGGTAGCAGTGAATCAGGCGTTCGGTGGGCATTTAGTGCATTCAAAGACATGGAACGGGGCATTTCAAGGAGTCTACGTTCCCGAGACCACCCAGATTGGCTCCCTTGGTGCGGTCAGGGTTCCAGTGGGGCAGTTGCAGCCGTTCGAAGACAATTATAAGGGCAAAACGAGCCTACGTGCCTATCTTAACGATGGCGCAGCCTGCTACAATCTGCCCTTAGTCGCGAAAAATCTGCGCGAGACATACAGATTGAACGGCCTTGCCGGAGTCCAACAGTTGCTGCCGGCGCAGGGTTTAGTGCATGTGCGGTTAGGTTTAGCCAGAGCTTGGGCAGGGCAACCGGGGAAATGCGCCCTAATGATCAACGGCATATACGGATAGTGGGATGCGAGAAACCGAAATCACCGTCTGGACGATCGGGCATTCTATGCACACTTATGAGCGGTTGCTTCAGCTACTCCGGAGCGCAGAAATCACTGCCGTTGCTGATGTTCGAACGTCGCCATATTCGCGGCATTTTCCTCAGTTTGGTAAAGATGCACTGAGAGACGAACTGCGAATGGATGGGATTGCCTATTCCTTTCTCGGTAAGGAACTTGGCGGGCGTCCAACAGGTAGCCAGTACTATTGCGACGGCATTGCTGACTATGAGCTGATGGCGAAGTCTCTCGAATTCCGGCACGGTATCCAACGAGTACTGGACGGTGCCCAGAAATACCGCGTGGCGCTCATGTGCTCAGAACATGATCCATTGGATTGTCATCGCTGTCTGTTGGTTGGACGGGCACTAGCTAAGCGCGGGGTGGGGGTGAAACACATACACCCTAACGGCGGTATTTTAACCCAAGGTGAGATAGAGGAGCGCCTCCTAAAATTGGAAAGCCATGACGGTGGCGATCTTTTTATGTCAAGCGATGAGCGCTTAGCTGCCGCTTACCGAAAGCGTGCACGAAAGGTTGCGTATACCGAACCTTCAAACGGCGCGTCGGATGCTATCGCGGCCGAGTAGCAGATGGATAAGATCAACGTCTCCACCATCGGCTTTACCAAATCGAACGCCGAGAACTTCTTCGAGCGCATGCTGCATGCGGGAGTAAGGAAAGTCGTAGATATACGCCTTCACAATACGTCCCAACTAGCTGGGTTTGCAAAGGCAGATGATCTAGCTTACTTACTAAAAAAAATTGGCGATATTCAATATATTCACCAACCTATGCTTGCTCCGACTGACAATATCCTCAAAGCCTACAAAAAGGACAAGGGCGACTGGGGAGTTTATCAGGGTCGTTTTCTGGAATTAATGGCCGAGCGGAAAATTGAGCAACGTCTGAAACCTGACATGTTGGAAGGCGCCTGTCTACTATGTTCGGAGGCGACTCCCCACAACTGCCATAGGCGCTTGGTTTGCGAATACCTCAATGATAAGTGGGGCGAACTTCTGAGGGTTCGGCACCTTTGATTGCCATGTATCAGTGCGCCCCTCACAGCCCAACGTTATCCATGCCGCGCCGCCAGCAGGTTCCAGCCCCTTTTCGTCACCACGTCCCGACCCTGGCCGGTCTGCTCCGCCAATCTCTTGATCGCAGGCGGGGCAGCGTTCTGAACCACGGCGGCCAGATTCCAATGCCGCGAGCGCCAGGAAATAGCACCTGGGCCCCTTGCGGCCAGTGCCTTGTGGGCTTGTCTTGCGAATCCATGGCTTGTGGGCTTGTCTTGCGAATCCATGGAACGAGGCCGCATCTCAGGAGTTATATTAGGTCAACCTTGAAAGGAGGCAGCAATGAAGAAGCTCCTGCTTGTCTCGGTTATCGCCATTGCTTCGGCGGCGGCGATGATCGCCCCCGCTAGCGCCCGAAGTCACGTCTTCATTGGCATCGGCGGCGGCTATAACGACTATTACGGCAACGACTATTACAACGGTTATGGAGATTACGGCGGCCGCTACTATGGTCCTTACCATGCCTATGACGCCTACGATGAAGGCTACAGGCCCCGTTATTACCACCGGTACCACCGTTGCCGCGTCGAGCTGGTCAACCATTGGCGCCACCACCACAGGGTCGTCGAGGAAGTCCGCGTCTGCGGATGATTTGATCTGATCGAGTGAAACCGATCCGGCCGGCATCGTCGGCCGGATCATTCCGGTGGGCGATTTCTACCCCAGCCGCCTCATCATCATGCCATAGTGCACCGCCAGCAGGTCCAGCCCGACCTTCAACAGCTTCGTTACCACATCGCGCCCCTCCCCGGTCTGTTCGGCCAGGCTCTTGATCGAGCCGCCGACGCAGCAGACTTTCTGCACCACCAAGGCCACCTCCCAATGCCCGAGCGCCCTGGTGGCGGCGGCATGCGCGCGGCCGGAGTCGAGCACGCTGTCGGCGATGCCGCCGCCCTGGCGGCCGCCATCGACGCGCTCGGTCCAGCGCATCGGCTTCACATCAGCCTGCTGGCTGCACTGAAAATCCTCGCGGTAGCGCTGACCGGCTTCGCGCTGCTGGCGCGACAGCGAGGTGATGCCCAAAAGCGGATCGACATTGCGCACCCGCACGATGCCGCCGGTGGAGGTGTGGCCGTCGTTCGACACCTCGTAGACGCGCCGTGCCTCCAACGTACCGACGGTCAGCCGCTTGCGGCCGAATTCGTCGTCCCTGAGCGCGAAATCATGGCCGACCTCGCGCCGGATGCGCACCTGCTCGGCCTCGCCCTTCGGCAGTTTCGGCGCTTGCGGTTTGGCGGGTTTGGTCTTTTTGGGCATGGGTGGCTCCTTGCTGTTGGGTGTTCGAGTGGGGCTTTGCAGAACCTGGGTTCCTCGCCCCCGCGAGCGGGGGAGAGGTGGCCGCGAAGCGGGGGAGAGGTGGCGGCGCCGACAGCAGACGTTGTTTCAGGGCTGGGCGTTCAGCGATCAATTCTCAACCGGCTTTGACTTCGCCGAGGGCGTCCCCCTCTCCGTCCCGGCTTCGCCGGGCCACCTCTCCCCCGCTTCGCGGGGGCGAGGAATCCAAGACTTGCGAGGCCGCCCGCCGCGCCATCAGTTCACGCATCGTGCGCCTCTCCCGCACCTCGATGCAGAGCTGGGCGCTCGAAGGGCAGAACTGGGCATTGGCGCTCCTCACCTCGCCGCGCGCGAAGCGCTGGATGGCGGCCTGCAGGTCGCACAGGTCGGCGTCGCGTACCGCGCCGAGATAGCCGCGCATCTGCATCTCGACATCAGTCAGGGCGGATTGCGGGAAGCATGAGAACATCGCGGCCAGCGCCTTCGTCGCCTGCTGCAGTTCGGCTGCGGTCATGAATGCGGATCTCCTCGATGATGGCATTGGCGGCGTCGGCGTGGGTTTTCGGCCTGATCCAGCCGGCCGGCTTTTTCGGTCCGCGCGGCGGAGGCTGCTCCGTCCTTTCCCGTGAAAGACCGGAAGCTTTTTCATTCTGGTTTCTGGAGTCTGGAAGATGCCGCGGCAAAGAACCGGCATTTGGTGCCCCATGTGCCTTTGTTTTCAAGGCGGTGGCGGCGCCGCCGCGCGCGCCGGCGGCGGTCCTCGCCTCGCTTTTGGCCTTCGCCTTGTGCAGCTCTTTCGTCAGCCGCTTGTGGCCGATCTCGCCCGCTTCGCGATCGAAGAAGGTCAGGAGATCGGCGCTGATGACGCGCCATCTTTTCAGGGAGAGCCGCGCCACCCGCGCCAGCTTGGCATCATTGTCGGGCAGCCGGCCGCCGGCGTTCCACATCGCCATCAGGATGAGCATGTAGGCGCCGATCTGCTCGGTGGAGAGTTGAAGCGTGTCGCCGACGAAATCGGAGACGTAGAGCTGCATGAAGGGCCGTTCGCTCATGCTGCCTCCCGCGCCGCGCGCACGGTCCGCCCGATGGAACCAGCCGTCGGCCCGTACGTTATGACGCCACCACGCCAAGGGGAGGTTTGCCGATGACGGCTTTCATGCCGGTTACCCTGCGCTTTTGCGACAATAAGACCATGCTGGTCGGCTCGGTGGCCGACGCCGCGACCGCGCTGCGGCACCCATGGCCCGACAAGACCGCGCCAGCCTATCTCGACGCGGCACGGCTGGTCAGACTCGCGGTTGAGGGCAGTTGCTGCCCGCGCACGGCCTTCGAGGCCTTCAGCAAGGCCGCCAGGCAACAGGGCATATTGGTGGTCAGGCCGAGAAGCCGCGCGCACGACTGGCTCGACGCGGCCGCCAGCCCTTGAAGCCGCCGCAGGAGCGATGCAACCGCCTGCCGGCCTCGCGCGTTTATGAGCGTTGGCTTGAAAGCCGCGCGCAGACCGAAGGTGAATGTCGTGGGTACGATGAAAACCGGAGTGCCGCTCAAAGTGTGCCTGGACGGGCATGTCGAGGAAATTGACAATGTCAGCGATGCCGCCGACTTCCTGCAGCGCTGGCCGATCGAGCGGCGCGGTCATGTCTATCGCAGCGCGCTCAACGCCTGCAGCGCGGCAATCGCGGCACAGATTTCGGAATCCGATGCGATAAAGGCGTTCACCGGCTTCGCCCGCGTCACCGGCATCCTGGTTGCCGACAGCGGGCCGGCCATGAGACTGGAACCCCGCCCGGTGCAGAGCCGCATGCCCAAGCAAGGCCGGCAGGCGCCGAAATAGGGTTACGCCTCTTTCTCCCCGTTTACGGTTAGAAATGCCCGGCAAGGCAATGTGGGGCGGCGCCGGCGCTTCGGTAAGTGGCATCTGAATCGGATGCTTGAAATTCATACGTCCTCAACCCCGTCTCGTCAGCACGGCCCTCATCCGCCTGCCGGCATTCGCCGTTCGCGAAGCCAGGCAATTGGCTTTTCGTCCACCGCGCGGACCACGTCTTTCCTCCCCGTACAGGGACGGGGAGAAGGGAAGCTCACCCCGCCTCGCAAACGCGGCGGCGAAAGCGCGCCTGGTGATAGCCGCAGTAGCTTTTCATCGCCTTGGTGCGCATGCCGCAGCACAGCATGTCGGCGCCTGGCCGGCCGCCCGGCGCATCGTCTTCAGGATCTTCTTCGAGCGTCAGGTCCAGCGGCGCGCGGCAGCGGCCGAACAGGCAATCGATGAAGCGCATCGCCACGCCATGCGGCTGGCGGCCGATCGGGCCGCGCCGCGGCGCCGGCACCTTGAAGCGATAGGCTTCGCCGTCGGCGATCAGCACGCCCACCTCGCGCACGAACAGGCGCGGCGGCAGCCAGGCCGGCGAGCCGTCGTGCCTGACCCCGGCCATGGCCTTGCGCGTGGCGGCGCCCTTGCCGACAGGCACATCGGCACCCTTTTTTACGGCGGCCGCCTTTCCGGTGGCCTTGCCCTTTGTCCTTCCGCTGGCCTGCGTTCCGCCAGTCCGCCTGTCCTTCGCCCGTTCGCCGGCAACCTGCCTGGCCGCCGGCGGCGTGCCCTTGCCGTTGGCAAAGCCGATCGCGCCCAGCATGGCGTTGCGGTGGACGATGCCGATAATGGCGTTGCGCGATACCGGGCTGCCGCGCAGTGTGCTGAACGCCGCCGCGATCTTCGAGGCCGAAAGCCCTTCCTTCAGCCAGCGGGCGATCTCGTGCAATTCGGCGTCGCTATAGCTTGCCATGTCCAGGCTCCATCCAGGGGTCCGCCTTCGGCCGCGCTTGAAGCGCGCCGTCGGCCAGGCGTCAGCGGGCCCGGTCGGGCCACGGTCGGGGCTGTCGGTTCGAAAGCCGGCTTCCGCCGGTGTCAGCCGGAGCGGATCGATTGCCCGGCGGCGACGCGCGCAAGCCGCGCCTCCGCCGTCTTTCTGTCGGGGGCGGAAACCGCCCTGCCCGTCATCGGCTCGAACAGGATGACGGTGCCGTCCTGCGTGCGGATGCAGGAGCGCGCGGACGGACCGGCGGTAGGCTGGTCTAAATGGGGGCCGGAGCCGAGGGGAGCGGCGGCTCCGGCCGTTCCGGCCACCGCTGACGGGCGGACCGGACCCGAGGCATCAAGGCTCTCGGGCTTCGCCCCGGCCGGGGAGGAGGACGGCCGGAACGGAAGGGGATGGGCAGCGACTTCAGTCGCTGGATGTGCCTCACGGGAGGCCGGCGCCGCGGCGCCATGAAAGCTGGACACGTTCTGCATGGCCGGATATAAGCATAACTCGTAAAATGATGCAAGCCATTCTTTCATAGACGAGAGCAGCTTTCATCGCTCACATGGGTGCCATGGCGAAAACGGAACTGTCGATCAAGGTCGGGGCGGCGATCCGCCAGGCGCGCAAGCAGCGCGGGCTGGTCATGCGTCACATCGCCGAGCACAACGACACCGATGTCGCCGCCGTCGGCAATTGGGAAACGGGGCGCAACCTGCCCAAGACCGAGAATCTTCTGAAGACCGCGGCCTTCCTGCGCGTCGACCCGGTTGCGCTCGGCAAGGGCGAGGTCGTCTTCCTCGACGAGGCTGGCCCGGTGGCGGACGCCGAGATCGTCACCGATGCCGGCCCATTGCCGGCCGGACCGATGGACATCGAGCTGCTCGGCGCCGCCGTTGGTGGCGACGATGGCGACTTCACCTTCAACGGCGAGGTCGCCGGCTATGTCCAGCGTCCGCCAGGCATCGCGCATCTGCGCAAGGTGTTTGCGCTGCACGTGCTCTCCGATTCCATGGTGCCGCGTTACGAGCCCGGCGAAATGCTCTATTGCGGCGGCCGCGACGCCGTGCCCGGCGACCACGTGGTGATCGAGACCTTCCCGGAAGAAAACGAGCGCAACGGCAAGGCCTTCATCAAGAAGCTGGTCAAGCGCACCGCGGGTGAGCTGGTGGTCGAGCAGTACAATCCGCCGAAAACCCTGACCTTCAACCGTTACGCCATCAAGCACGTCTGGCGCGTCATCCCGCTGAAGGAATTGCTGGGGTATTAGCACCCTCGCTTTTCGGCATGGCGAACCGCGCATGCTTTTGCGCCGTTGGATTTTCTCTCGGGAGTCACGGCATGGATCCTGGGGTCTGCGCCGCGCCGCTTCGCTCCTTGCTTCGCCCTAGGATGACGAAATTACAGGCTTGGAAGCCAATCGCAAGGAACTGGGATCGCCAGCCAATATATCTTAGCGCCTTGAACCGGAACAGATGGAAGCACGACTTCGCGGATTGGCCGAAGCCTCCCTCCCCTCGCCCACTCAGGCCCGCCTGGATCCCTCCAGCGGCACCTCGCGGTCGCTCAGAATCCGCGCTTCGCTGCGCACACGCTGGCGCTCGTCGATGAATGCGGCCTGGATCGACACCGCCGTGCCGGGCAGCCCTTCGGCGCGGCAGGCGGAGCAGACGATGCGCCGGGACAATGCGGCCAGCGGCGTGTTTCCCGTCACCCCGAACCGCTTCAGCTGATCGGGCCGCCACCATCTGTTGCGGCCGCAATCGGCGCACTCCACAGAGATCGAGGCAACCTGCGCGATCACTGGTTCCCTGCCTGGCAATGCCATCGCCCCTCCTGCTATTTGTTCCTGATTTGTTCTTATATTCCTGTGTTTTGAGCCGGGAGTCGAGTCGCAGTTTCAAGACTTTTCCAAAAGTTTCCCTTCTGCATTTTTTTGAGTTATGCTTCTATATACTTGCAAATGTGAGTCGGGGCATGAACAGCCCGGCATCGGATCCGGGAGCAATGATGGATGCAGCCGATTTCGCCCGCGCCTGCGGTTACACCGGCGACAGCCCTGCTTTGCTCGAAGCCTTCGAGGCGATCCGCTGCAACGGCATTGCCCATGCCCGCCAAGACCATTTCAAGCGCAAGGCCGTCATCGACGACCTGAAACAATCCGAGCCGCTGTTCCTGGCCGCGATCGGCCCGGCCCTGTCGGCGGACGAAGCCATCGAGGACGCCGCCCGTTTCATCGCCTGCTGGCGCAACATGCCGCGCTGGCGACAGGAGCGGCGCCTGCCCGATCTCACCAGGGCCAGGCAGCAGCGTGTGGTAGCACGCTTCTTCCGCCGCTACGGCCATCGTCTATGGACGCTCGCGGCGGCCTGAAATGCGGCAGCCAGGGTGATGGGGTCTGATGATGTCGGAAAACATGAGGGTCCTCACGATAGACAGAATCACCAGCGCCTCGTTTCTTCCAGCATCCCTGGTCCGTCTCGACGCTTCGCGCCGATCCCCTTTCTCCGCCAGGGAGAAGGCAAAGCGCCCCCGGCCCTGATTCCGTCTAATTGATGCGTTGACTGGTGGCCACCAAACCGCCCGAAGGACCCGCCATGAAACGCCTCGTTCTTGCCGTCCTGTGGATAATGACGCTCGCTTTGTCCGCTCATGCCGCCGGCGACACCACGACCGGGCTTGCCGACACCACGGTGCTGATCGTGCGGCATGGCGAAAAGCCCGACAGCGGCCCCGGCCTGTCGCCGCAGGGCGAGGCCCGCGCGCAAGCCTATGCAGCCTATTTCCAGACCTTCATGCTCGATGGCGTGCCGTTCCGGCCCGATATGCTGGTGGCCAGCGCCGATTCAAAAAACAGCGCGCGCGAGCGGCTGACGCTGGTGCCGCTTTCCGAAGCGCTGAAACTGCCGATCGACCAGCGCTTCGCCGATAGGGAAGCTCAAGGCCTCGTCGCCGCGCTCGCCAGCGAAACCCATGGCAAGTCGATCCTGATCGCCTGGCACCACGGCCAGCTGACCAAGCTCATCAAGGCGTTCGGCGCCGACCCCAAGGCGCTGCTGCCGAACGGCAAATGGCCAGACGACGAGTTCAACTGGGTGGTGGTGCTGCGCTTCGACCATGCGGGACAGCTGGTGCCGGATTCGGCGCGCGTGATCGAGGAGAAGCTGCCGGGGTAGACTGGCGCGACCTTGCCTTCTCCCCCTGCGGGCTAGCGTGCGCACACATTTGATTTGGCGGTGGTCAGTATGGGTTTGCAAGGACGAAGCCCTCAACAATGGCGTGGA
>NZ_VFVA01000044.1:0-38048 GCF_006442155.1 Mesorhizobium sp. B2-4-14
ACGATCCTGGCGGTTGGCGCCGGCGAGGAGCGGGCGGTGGTCAGGAATGGCGAGATCAAAATCGCCACGGTGATGTCGGTGACGCTGTCGACCGACCATCGGGCCGTCGATGGAGCGCTGGGTGCGGAACTGCTCGTCGCCTTCAAACGGCTGATCGAAAACCCGATGGGCATGCTGGTCTAGGCAAAGGAGAAGGCGGTGCGGAAATTCTTCACCAGCCTTTTCGCCCTCATTCTCTCCGGATTCGCCGGCGGCCTTCTCGCGCGGGAAGCTGGCCGTCATCACCGACGCCAGTTTGTAAGCTGGCGTGTGAAGCGCGGCTTGGCTGGTGGAAGGGCGGATTGAACGGATGAAGACGGTGCTTTGCTACGGTGACTCGCTGACCTGGGCCTACAATGCCGAGGGCGGCCGTCACGCGTTTGAGGATCGCTGGCCAAGCGTGCTGCAGGCTGGGCTTGGCGGAGGCGTTCAGGTCATCGCCGACGGCCTGAATGGCCGCACCACGGCCTTCGATGATCATCTGGCTGGTGCCGATCGCAACGGCGCCAGGCTGCTGCCGACGGCTCTGGCCACGCATGCGCCTATCGACCTGATCATCATCCTGCTCGGTGCCAACGACATGAAGCCGTGGATCCATGGCAATCCGGTCGCGGCCAAGCAAGGGATGCGGCGGCTGATCGACATCGTGCGCGGCCACGACTACCCGTTCGACTGGGAAGCGCCGCAGATACTGGTCGTCTCGCCTCCTGTTGTCAGCCGCACCGAAAATGCCGACTTCAAGGAGATGTATGCCGGCGGCGATGACGCTTCGAAGTATCTGGCATCGCAGTATGAGGCGCTGGCCGACGAGGCCGGTTGCGGTTTCTTCGATGCAGCTACCGTAGCGCAAACCACGCCGCTCGATGGCGTCCATCTCGACGCCGAAAACACCCGGAACATCGGCAAGGCGCTGACGCCAGTCGTGCGCGTGATGCTGGAATTGTGATTGAAGGAGAAAACCGTGGCTGAGAACTACGACGTCATCATTATCGGCTCCGGTCCCGGCGGCTATGTCGCGGCGGTGCGTTCCGCCCAGCTTGGCTTCAAGACGGCGATCGTCGAGCGCGAGCATCTCGGCGGCATATGTCTCAACTGGGGCTGCATTCCGACCAAGGCGCTGCTGCGCTCGGCCGAGATCATGCACTATTCGGATCATTTGAAGGATTATGGGTTGAAGCTCGACGGCAAGGTGAGCGCCGACACGGCGGCCGTGGTCGATCGGTCCCGCAAGGTTTCGCTGCGGCTCAATGGCGGCGTTGCCTTCTTGATGAAGAAGAACAAGGTCGACGTCATCTGGGGTGAGGCCAAGCTTTCCAAGCCGGGCGAGATCGTCGTGTCCAAGACGGCCAAGAAGCCGATGGAACCGCAGCCGCCGGTGCCGAAGGGCGTCAAGGGTGAGGGCACCTACAGCGCCAAGCATATCATCCTGGCGACCGGCGCCAGGCCGCGCGCGCTGCCCGGCATCGAGCCGGACGGCAAGCTGATCTGGACCTATTTCGAGGCCATGGTGCCGAAGGAGATGCCGAAGTCGCTGCTGGTCATGGGTTCGGGCGCCATCGGCATCGAATTCGCCTCCTTCTATCGCACCATGGGTGCCGAGGTGACGGTGGTCGAACTGCTGCCGGCGGTAGTGCCGGTGGAGGACGCCGAAGTCTCGAAATTCGCGCAAAAGCAGTTCGAGAAACAAGGCATGAAGATCATCCTCGAAGCCAAGGTGACCAAGGTCGAGAAGGGTGCCAACTCGGTCACCGCGCATGTCGAGATGAAGGATGGCAAGGTCGAGAAGATCACCGCCGACCGCATGATCTCGGCCGTCGGCGTGCAAGGTAACATCGAGAATCTCGGCCTTGAAGCGCTTGGCGTGAAGACGGATCGCGGCTGCGTCGTTGTCGACGGTTACGGCAAGACGAACGTACCCGGCATCTACGCCATCGGCGATGTCGCCGGCCCGCCGATGCTGGCCCACAAGGCCGAGCATGAAGGCGTGGTGTGCGTCGAGAAGATCGCCAACTTTCCCGGCGTGCATGCCATCGACAAGCTCAAGATTCCCGGCTGCACCTACTGCAATCCGCAGGTCGCCTCCATCGGTCTCACGGAAGCCAGGGCCAAGGCCGAAGGCAAGGATATCCGCGTCGGTCGTTTCCAGTTCGCCGCCAACGGCAAGGCGATCGCGCTCGGCGAGGATCAGGGCTTCATCAAGACCATCTTCGACACAAAGACTGGTCAGTTGCTCGGCGCGCACATGGTCGGTGCCGAAGTGACCGAACTGATCCAGGGTTTTGTCGTGGCGATGAACCTCGAAACGACCGAGGAAGAACTTATGCACACCATCTTCCCGCATCCGACGCTGTCGGAGATGATGAAGGAAAGCGTGCTCGACGCCTATGGCCGCGCGCTGAACGCATGATAAATTGCTTGCACGAGACTCAGATGCGCAGGCCGCAGGAGCTCGCTGGCAAAGTAGTTCGTTTCCGGATGCATTTTCACCCATCACACAAGGAGAGGGCATATGCACTTGAATGGCGTCGGCTGGATAGCAGCGATCATCATCGGAGGCTTGGCGGGCTGGCTCGCCGAAATGGTCATGAAGAGCAACACCGGCATCTTCATGAACATTGTTCTCGGCATCGTGGGCGCAATCGTGCTGAACGCGATCCTGCAGGCCCTGAACATCGGCGTCTTCGGGGTCGGCTGGACCGCCTATCTGATCACCGGCTTCATCGGCGCCTGCCTGCTGATCTGGGTAGGGCGCCTGGTGCGCCGCTAGTCGATACCATTCCGCTATGCGAAAACGGTTGTGGCGGCATGTGTCGCCGCAGCCTTTTTCTTTGTGTTGAAAAGTCCTAGATGACGTGGAAGTGACGATCGCCGGCGGCGGTCGCGAAAAAAAACCAGGGTTAAGATGGTCACCGTCCTCGATACGATCGCCAACGCGCCGCGGGTACGGCATCCCGAGAAGGCGCACAAGCCTGACCAGGAGGTGTTGCGCAAGCCCGACTGGATCCGCGTCAAGGCGCCGGTCTCCAAAGGCTATGCCGAGACGCGGGAGATCGTGAAATCCCACAAGCTGGTGACCGTCTGCGAAGAGGCCGGTTGCCCGAATATTGGCGAGTGCTGGGAAAAGAAGCACGCCACCTTCATGATCATGGGCGAGATCTGCACGCGCGCCTGCGCCTTCTGCAACGTCGCCACCGGCATTCCGACAGCCCTCGATCCCGATGAGCCGGCCCGTGTCGCGCATGCCGTCAAGCAGATGGGTCTTAGCCACGTCGTCATCACCTCGGTCGACCGCGACGACCTCGCCGATGGCGGCGCGCAGCACTTCGCCGATGTTATTCGGGCCATCCGCGCCGCAACGCCGTCGACCACGATTGAAATCCTGACGCCCGATTTCCTGCGCAAGGACGGCGCGCTGGAGATCGTCGTGGCGGCCAGGCCCGACGTTTTCAATCACAATCTGGAAACCGTGCCGTCGAACTATCTGAAGGTCAGGCCGGGCGCCCGCTATTTCCACTCGATCAGGCTGTTGCAGCGGGTCAAGGAACTCGATCCGTCGATCTTCACCAAGTCCGGCATCATGGTCGGCCTGGGCGAGGAGCGGAACGAAATCCTGCAGCTAATGGACGATCTGCGTTCGGCCAATGTCGACTTCATGACCATCGGCCAGTATCTGCAGCCGTCGAAGAAGCACCATCCGGTGATCCGCTTCGTCACGCCGGAGGAGTTCAAGTCCTTTGAGACGATCGGCCGGACCAAGGGGTTTCTGCTGATGGCGTCGAGCCCGCTGACGCGTTCATCGCACCACGCCGGCGACGATTTCGCCAGGCTGCGCGCGGCGCGCGAAGCCCAGCTCGAGAAATCGCTCTAAACGCATGTCGCCCAAAAGTGACCTCGATTTTGGAAGAACGACATGCATGAAAACAACGAATCTAAAGCGCGTCGCATGAAGCCGTTTCGACGCGAAGTGCTCTAGAGCCGGTTTCATGCCGAAATTCGAAGCCACCCGCCGCGTCGCCCATACGCCGCAGCAGATGTTCGCGCTGGTCGCCGACATCGAGGCCTATCCGCAATTCCTGCCGCTGTGCGAAGCGCTGACGGTGCGCTCGCGCAAGGAGCGCGACGGGCGCACCATCCTCGTCGCCGACATGAGCATCGGCTACAAGGCGATCCGTGAGACCTTCACCACGCAGGTGCTGCTGAAGCCCGACGAGAACGCCATCGACGTGAAGTACATTGACGGCCCGTTCAAATATCTGAGCAATGTCTGGCGTTTCGAACCCGATGGCGACGGCTGCGCCGTCCGTTTCTTCATCGATTACGAGTTCAAGAGCCGCATTCTGGGCGCGCTGATGGGCACCATGTTCGACCGTGCCTTCCGCATGTTCGCCGAGGCGTTCGAAAAGCGCGCCAACGTCATCTATGGCATCACGCCCTCAGCCTGATGCATGTCGCCCAAAGTGCGCGGCGGTTTTGGGAACAGCGACATGCACGAAAAACAAGGCACCAAGCGCGCCGTGGCGCTTAATGCCGGCCAAGAGCTTTCAGCCCAAGTTCCAGTGCATGCCTAACCGTTTTGCGGCGGATGAAATCGCGGCCCTTGTCGGCAAAGAGCATCCGTTCGGCAGTGACCATCTTGCCGCCTAGGCCGACGCCGAACCACACCAGACCGACGGGCTTTTCCACTGAACCGCCGCCTGGCCCGGCGATGCCGGTGACTGCCAGGGTCAGCCCGGCGCGCGATCGGACAAGCGCACCGGCTGTCATCTCGACCACTGTCTCGCGCGATACCGCGCCATGCGCGTCGAGTGTGGCGGCGCGAACACCGAGCATATCCATCTTGGCTTCATTGGAATAGGTGATGAAGCCCCGGTCGACCACCGCGGAGGAGCCGGCGATGTCGGTCAGCGCGGCGATGATCATGCCGCCGGTGCAGCTTTCCGCCGTCGCCACCATGGTGCCGCGCTCCCGGCAGGCCTCGAACAGGGCGATTGCCAGCTCGCTATTGCTCATTCCGGCACCTCGCCGGGAAACACCACGCTGGCCGTGGCGATCGCCGCAATGCCCTCTTCGCGGCCGATGAAGCCGAGCTTCTCGTTGGTTGTCGCCTTGATCGAGATGCGGTCGGCGGCAATGCCCAACATCCGTGAAAGGGCTGATGTCATCGCCTCGCGGTGCGGGCCGACGCGCGGCGCCTCGCAGATCAGCGTGATGTCGGCATTGGCGATGCGCCCGCCGCGCTCACGCACCAGTCTCGCCGCGTGTTCGACGAATATCCGGGACGCGGCACCTTTCCATTGCGGGTCGGACGGCGGGAAATGCGTGCCGATGTCGCCGGCGCCGCATGTCGCCAGCAGCGCATCGGTCAGGGCGTGCAGCCCGACATCGGCGTCTGAATGGCCCGACAGCTTCTTCTCATGCGGAATGGCGACGCCGCACAGGGTGACGTGGTCGCCGGCTTCGAAGGCATGGACGTCGTAGCCGTTACCGGTGCGGATGTCGGGAAAGTGTATCGGCACGTTGGAAAGTCTCTGATGCGCCATGGCGATGTCGCGTGCCCATGTGAGTTTGACATTGTCCGGCGAGCCGGGAACGAGCTTGACTGGAATATGCGCCCATTCGGCGATGGCCGCGTCGTCGGTAAAGTCCAGTCTGCCCAGCAGATGCGCCTTGTTGTGAGCGGCAAGAATTGGCGCGTAGGGGAAACCTTGCGGCGTTTGCGCAGCGTGCAGCCCGCTGCGGGAAACAGTCTCCGCGACCACGCCGGAGTTTGATTCTCGCTTCAGCGTCTCGGCGACGGGCAGGGCGGGCAACGCCCCTTCGTGTTCGGTGATGGCGGCGATGGTGCGGTCGATCAATTCCGCGTCGACGAACGGCCGGACGGCGTCATGAATCAGAACCTGGCTTGGCGCGTGCTCCTTCAGCGCAAGCAACCCGAGCCGGACGGACTCCTGCCGTGTCGGGCCGCCCATGACGGCTATCACCCGTCCGGCGGCGGCGCCGGCCGCTTGCCGGAACAGCTCATGATCGTCGGCATGGATGGCGACGACGATCCGGCCCGTTCGGGGGTGAGCCAGAAACATGTCCAGCGTGTGCGCAATAACGGCGCGCCCGCCGATGCTTTGGTATTGCTTGGGTCCATTGGCCTGCCCGGCACGCGCCCCGCGGCCGGCGGCGACGATCACCACCCCGACTTCGCCATCCGCCTCCGAAACGTGATTTTCACTTGCGTCCGTCATGCCGATTGGTCCTAGTCGCGGCCAAGGCCGAAGGCCAGCATTTTCCCAATTGCGCCTTAATGTGGCGTCATTCCGCGTTGCACATTGCGGCGGTTCTGGCTAGAGAATGTGCAACGAATGGACATGCTTGGTTTTTGTGCATGATTAATGTGACCAAACTGGCCGCACCTCTCGATGTCGGTGGCGTGAGTATCCGCAATCGCGTTTTCCTCGCGCCGATGTCGGGAATTACGGATGAGCCCTTCAGGCGCCGTGCCCATGCGCATGGCGCGGGTCTTGTCGTGTCCGAAATGGTGGCCAGCGGGGAGCTCGCCAAGGGCCGGGCGGGTTTCGACCTGCGCATACGACATTCAGGCTTGCCGGTCCACATGGTGCAGCTTGCCGGCCGCGAGGCGATCCATATGGCCGAAGGCGCGCGTATAGCTGCCGGCGAGGGCGCCGACATCATCGACATCAACATGGGCTGCCCAGCCAAGAAGGTTACCGGCGGCTATGCCGGCTCGGCGCTGATGCTCGATCTTGATCATGCGCTATCGCTGATCGAAGCCGTGGTCGGAGCGGTCAAGGTGCCGGTGACGGTCAAGATGCGGTTGGGCTGGGACGAAGATGCCCTCAACGCGCCCACACTTGCGCGACGCGCCGAACAGGCCGGTGTCACGATGGTAACGGTGCACGGCCGCACGCGCTGCCAGTTCTATCAGGGCAAGGCCGACTGGCGTGCGATCGCTCGCGTCAAAGAGGCCGTATCCATTCCGGTGGTCGCCAATGGCGATGTCTGCTCCCCGGCCGAGGCGGCCGCCATTCTCGATCAGTCCGGCGCCGATGCGGTGATGGTCGGCCGCGCGCATTATGGCGCGCCCTGGATCGCCGGTGGCATTGCTGCTGCGGCAGCCGGTGAAACGGCGGCCAACGTGCCGCAGAATCCCGCCGTATTGGCCGATTACGTCGTCGCGCACTACGAGGACATGCTGGCGCTTTATGGTGTCGAGAGCGGCTTGCGCCAAGCGCGCAAGCATCTGGGCTGGTATCTCGATCGCCATGCTGGTGGCGTCGCCGACGACAGCCGGAAGGCGATCCTGACCGCGTTCGAACCGGCCCGCGTCATCGCCCTGCTGCGCGATGTGTTTTCGCGCCATCCGCAACCCTTGAAGCTGCGGAGCGCCGCATGAACGCCACCGCTGGCCAGGGCGCTGATAGGGCGAATGCCGCCCAGATCGTCCTCAACACCATCCGTCGCCCGGTGATCATGATCAGCGAGGAAGGATTCATCACCTTCGCCAACGCCGATGCCGAGGATTTCTTTCGCGCGAGCGCGACCATGCTGGCGCGCAACACCCTGTCCAAGCTCATTCCCTTCGGCAGCCCGTTGTTGACGCTGGTCGACCAGGTGCGTGAGCGACGGGCTCCAGTCAACGAGTACCGGGTCGACGTGTCGTCGCCACGCCTCGGCATCGAGAAGGTGGTCGATCTCTATGCCGCGCCGGTGACGGAATTCCCGGGCTCCGTCGTGGTGATGTTCCAGGAACGGTCGATGGCCGACAAGATCGACCGGCAGATGACGCATCGCGGTGCCGCGCGCTCGGTGACCGGCCTGGCGGCGATGCTGGCGCATGAGATCAAGAACCCGCTCTCCGGCATCCGCGGCGCCGCCCAATTGCTCGAACTGTCCGCCTCCGACGAGGACCGCGCGCTGACCCGGCTGATCACCGACGAGACCGACCGCATCGTGTCGCTGGTCGATCGCATGGAGGTATTTTCCGACGAGCGGCCGATCGACCGCTACCCTGTCAACATCCATGTCGTGCTCGACCATGTGAAGGCGATCGCCAAGAATGGTTTTGCAAAGAGAATCAAGATTCTGGAGGACTATGATCCGTCGTTGCCTCCGGTATTCGCCAACCGTGACCAACTCATCCAGGTGTTCCTCAACCTGATCAAGAATGCCGCCGAGGCGATCGGCAGCGACCCACAGGGCGAGATCGTACTGTCGACCGCCTTCAGGCCAGGTATTCGCGTTTCCGTTCCAGGCACACAGGACCGCGTGTCGCTGCCGCTGGAGTTCTGCGTGCGCGACAACGGCTCCGGCGTCTCGGAGGATATCCTGCCTATCCTGTTCGATCCCTTCATCACCACCAAGCCGAACGGCTCGGGGCTGGGGCTGGCGCTCGTCGCCAAGATCGTCGGCGAGCATGGCGGCATCATCGAATGCGATTCGACCCCGCGCCCGCGCGCGACGACCTTCCGCGTCCTGATGCCGGCCTGGAAGGAAACCGCGCATGGCGGCGATCAAGACGCTGAAGGAGACCGCAAATGAGCGCACGCGGCAATATTCTCGTCGCCGACGACGACGCGGCGATCCGCACGGTGCTCAATCAGGCGCTCTCCCGCGTCGGTCACGAGGTGCGCGTCACCTCCAATGCCTCGACATTGTGGCGTTGGGTGGCGGCTGGCGAGGGCGACCTCGTCATCACCGACGTGGTAATGCCGGACGAGAACGCCTTCGACATGCTGCCGCGCATCAAGAAGGCGCGGCCGGAGCTGCCCGTTATCGTCATGAGCGCGCAAAACACTTTCATGACGGCGATTCGCGCCTCCGAAACCGGCGCGTACGAATATCTGCCAAAACCCTTCGATCTGACCGAGCTCCTCAACATCGTCAACCGGGCGCTGTCGGAGCCGCGACGGCCGAAGATCGATGCGCGGCCGGAAGAGCAGCCCGAAACGATGCCGCTGGTCGGCCGCTCGGCGGCCATGCAGGACATCTACCGCATGCTGGCGCGCATGATGCAGACCGACCTGACGGTGATGATCTCGGGCGAATCCGGCACCGGTAAGGAACTGGTGGCGCGCGCGCTGCATGAGTATGGCCGTCGCCGTGGCGGCCCTTTCGTTGCCATTAACATGGCGGCAATTCCGCGCGATCTCATCGAATCGGAGCTGTTCGGGCACGAGAAGGGCGCTTTCACCGGTGCTCAGAACCGGTCCACCGGCCGCTTCGAGCAGGCCGAGGGCGGCACGCTGTTCCTCGACGAGATCGGCGACATGCCGATGGAGGCGCAGACGCGCCTGCTGCGCGTGCTGCAACAGGGCGAGTACACGACGGTTGGCGGCCGCACGCCGATCAAGACCGACGTGCGCATCGTCGCAGCCACCAACAAGGATCTGCGCACGCTCATCAATCAGGGGTTGTTCCGCGAGGATCTGTTCTATCGCCTTAACGTCGTGCCGCTCAGGCTGCCGGCGTTGCGCGAGCGTTCCGAGGACGTGCCAGATCTCGTGCGTCACTTCTTCAAGCTCGGCGAGATGGAGGGGCTGCAGACCAAGCGCATCTCGTCCGGCGGTATCGAACTGATGAAGCGGTATCCGTGGCCGGGCAACGTGCGTGAACTGGAAAACCTCGTTCGCCGGCTGGCCGCGCTCTATTCGCAGGATGAGATCTCCGCCGAAATCATCGAGGCGGAGCTGAAGACCGGCGAGCGTCCCGTGGTGCCCGGCGGCGGCAACCTCATTCCCGACGACCTATCGATCGGCCAGGCGGTGGAGCACTTCCTGCAGCGCTATTTCGCCTCGTTCGCCGGCGAACTGCCACCCGCTGGCCTCTATCAGCGCATCCTGTCCGAGGTCGAATATCCGCTGGTGCTGGCCTCGATGACGGCAACCCGCGGCAACCAGATCAAGGCCGCGGAACTGCTGGGGCTGAACCGCAATACGCTGCGCAAGAAGATTCGCGAACTGGGCGTCAACGTCTACAAATCATCGCGGCCGGGCTGAGCGCTGATCCGACATCGCCTCTTTTCGGGGGACTAAACGGCGAAAGATTTCCGTCGTTGTCACACTTGTTGCATAATCGCCACAATGCGTTGCATAGATCGGACGCAATCACTGGCTCCAGACGGCGACATGGCTCCGCAGGTACCGACCCTCAACAAACAGCTTTTCAGTGAACCCGGCGCGCGCGACGGGCGCCGCCTGCTGGCGCTGCCCGGCGTGGTTGCGGTCGGCGGAGCGTTGGTCATGGCGGCCATTTCATTCGCCATCCTGGTCGGTGCAACGCCGATTGCGCCGGACGCCAAGACGACATGGGCGCTGATCGGGCTCAATGCCGCTTTCGTCCTCGTTCTCATCGCGCTGGTCGGACGCGAGGTGCATCGCATCGTCATGGCGCGTCGTCATGGCAAGGCGGCCTCGCGGCTGCATGTGCGCATCGTCGCCATGTTCGCGCTGGTTGCAGCCATTCCCGCCATCATGGTGGCGATCATCGCCTCGATCACGCTCGATATCGGCCTCGACCGCTGGTTCGAGATTCGCACCAAGACGATCGTCAATTCTTCGCTATCGATCGCCGACGCCTATGTGCAGGAAAATGCCCGCAACCTGCAGGGCACGACATTGTCGATGGCTTATGACCTTGATGCGTCCCGCACGCTGTATGGGCTTGATCGGACTGGTTTTCTTGATCTGATGAACAAGGAATCCGTGGGGCGTGGACTGGCCCATGCCGCGCTGATCAAGCCCGACGGTTCTTTCGTCATGAGCGCCAAGACCGATGCCGATTTCGCCATGCCGGAACCGCCCGAAGGTGCGGTCAGCAGCGCCAGCGACGGCAAGCCGGTTCTAATCGAACCGCGCACCCGCAACATCATGGGCGCCATCGTCAAGCTGCGCGAGATCGAGGGGCTCTATCTCTACACCATCCGCCTTGTTGATCCCGAGGTGATCAAGGCGCGGCAGATCGTCAGGTCCAACACGGACGAGTATCGCAATCTCGAAGACAACAGGCGCACCTCGCAGGTTGCCTTCGCGCTGCCTTACCTGTCGCTGACGCTGATCATCATCCTGTCGGCAATCTGGACCGGCATTGCCGTCGCCGACCGTCTTGTGCGCCCCATCCGCCAGCTCATCGGTGCCGCCGACGAGGTCGCGACCGGCAATCTCGACGTCGCGGTACCCGTCAGGTCTTCGGACGGCGATGTCGCCTCGCTCGGCGACACGTTCAACAAGATGCTGCTGGAGTTGAAATCGCAGCGCAACGAAATCCTCTCGGCAAAGGACCTGATCGACGAGCGGCGGCGCTTTTCGGAGGCCGTGCTCGCGGGCGTCACCGCGGGCGTCATCGGCGTCGATCCCTACGGCATCATCACCATCGTCAACCGTTCGGCCGAATCGATGCTGGCCATCTCCGCCAGCGCCGCGCTCGGCCAGAACCTTTCCGCCATTCTGCCGCATGTCGGCCGCGTCTTCGAGATCGGCCGCAAATCCGGCAAGCCGGTCTACCGCGAGCAGGTGACCTTCTATCGCGCCGGCGCCGAGCGGACCTTCAATGTCCAGATCACCATCGAGGCTGGCGACGACGGCTCCGAGGAAAAATCCTATGTCGTGACGGTCGACGACATTACCGACCTGGTCCAGGCCCAGCGCTCTTCCGCCTGGGCAGACGTGGCGCGGCGCATTGCCCACGAGATCAAGAATCCGCTGACGCCGATCCAGCTATCGGCCGAACGCATCAAGCGCCGCTATGGCAAGGTCATCACCGAGGATCGCGAGGTTTTCGACCAGTGTACCGACACGATCATCCGGCAGGTCGAGGACATCGGCCGCATGGTCGATGAATTCTCGGCTTTCGCACGCATGCCCAAACCCGAGATGAAGGCCATAGACCTGCGCGAAGCGCTGCGCGAGGCTTCGTTCCTGGTCGAAGTCAGCCGCGCGGACATTATCTTCGAACGGATATTCGGCAACGAGCCGCTGAAGGGCACTTTCGACAGCCGGCTGATGGCGCAGGCCTTCGGCAATGTGATCAAGAACGCCGCCGAGGCAATCGACGGGCTGGAACAAAAGGACGGTTCGCACGGCATAATCCGGATTCAAGCCGGCCGTCAGAATGGCGCAATTCGAATCGACGTCATCGACAATGGCAAGGGCCTACCGCGCGAGAATCGCCAACGGCTGCTCGAGCCTTATATGACCACACGCGAGAAGGGGACCGGGCTTGGTCTCGCTATCGTCAAGAAGATCGTGGAAGACCATGGCGGCAGGCTGGAACTCCATGATGCGCCCGCGGATTTCCATGGCGGGCGCGGCGCGATGATCAGCATCATCCTGCCGCCTGCGGCCGGCGCACCACCGCGCGGCGAAAGCAGGGCGGAACACGAAAGAGAAACTGAAAAGGTCGGTAATGGCGTCTGATATTCTCATCGTCGACGACGAGGAAGACATCCGCGAGCTCGTCGCAGGCATCCTGAGCGACGAAGGTCACGAAACCCGTACGGCATTCGATGCCGACAGCGCGCTGGCGGCCATCGCCGATCGGGCGCCGAGGCTGATTTTCCTCGACATCTGGCTGCAGGGCTCGCGTCTGGACGGACTGGCCTTGCTCGACGAGATCAAGACCATGCACCCGAACCTGCCGGTGGTGATGATCTCCGGCCACGGCAACATCGAAACAGCAGTCTCCGCCATCCGGCGCGGCGCCTATGACTTCATCGAAAAGCCGTTCAAGGCCGACAGGCTGATCCTTATCGCCGAGCGTGCGCTCGAGACTTCGAAGTTGCGGCGCGAGGTTTCCGATCTCAAGCAGCGCAGCGGCGAGACTTTCGACCTGATCGGCATGTCGTCGGCGATGAGCCAGCTGCGCCAGACCATCGAGCGCGTCGCGCCGACCAACAGCCGTGTGATGATCGTTGGCCCTTCCGGTTCGGGCAAAGAACTGGCGGCACGCGCCATCCATACACTGTCGGCGCGCAAGGGCGCACCGTTCGTGACGCTAAGCGCCGCCAACATCACGCCCGAACGCATGGAGATCGAGCTGTTTGGTACCGAATCGAACGGCACCGAGCGCAAGGTCGGTGCACTCGAGGAGGCCCATCGCGGCATTCTCTATATCGACGAAGTGGCCGATATGCCGCGCGAGACGCAGAACAAGATCCTGCGCGTTCTGGTCGAACAGCAGTTCGAGCGGGTAGGGGGCACCAAACGAGTCAAGGTCGACGTCCGCATCATCTCCTCGACCTCGCAGAACCTGGAAGCCATGATTGCCGACGGCCGTTTCCGGGAGGATCTTTACCACCGTCTGGCCGTAGTGCCGGTCATGGTGCCGGGCCTGGCCGAACGGCGCGAGGATATTCCCTATCTCGTCGATAATTTTATGAAGCAGATCGCCCGCCAGGCCGGCATAAAACCGCGCCGCATCGGCGATGACGCGCTGGCCGTGCTGCAGGCGCATAACTGGCCGGGCAACGTCCGCCAGTTGCGCAACAATGTCGAGCGCCTGATGATCCTGGCGCGTGGCGACGATGTCGATGCGCCGATCACCGCTGACCTTCTGCCTTCCGAGATCGGCGATGTCATGCCACGCACCCCCAATCAATCCGACCAGCACATCATGGCGCTGCCGCTGCGCGAGGCGCGCGAACAGTTCGAGAAGGACTATCTGATCGCGCAGATCAACCGGTTTGGCGGCAACATCTCCAAAACCGCCGAATTCATCGGCATGGAACGCTCAGCACTGCATCGCAAGCTGAAGTCGCTGGGCGTCTGACACGCGCCTCGTCCAATCAGCCGCGCCTGGGCCAAGCATTTGCCGGTTACGGCAAAGGCGGAATCACATAAGAAAGCCCGAGAGTTTTCCCGGGGTTGCCAATGCCACGCATTGCCTATGTCAACGGGCGCTACGTCGCTCATGCGGACGCCGCCGTGCACATCGAGGACCGCGGCTACCAGTTCGCCGATGGCGTCTACGAGGTCTGCGAGGTGGCCCGTGGCTTCATCGTCGACATGCCGCGCCACCTTGCCCGGCTCAACCGCTCGCTGACCGAACTGTCGATCGCCTGGCCGGTCGCACGCAACGTGCTGCCGCTCATCCTGCGCGAGGTGGTCAACCGCAACCATGTCGTGAACGGCCTGGTCTATGTCCAGGTGACGCGCGGCGTCGCCAGCCGCGACTTCGTCTTCCCTTCGGCGGACACCAAGCCGTCCCTGGTGGTGACCGCGAGGAAGGCCGATCCCGCCGCAGGCACCAAACGCGCCGAAACTGGCATTGCCGTCATTACCGTGCCCGAGAATCGCTGGGATCGCGTTGACATCAAGAGCGTCGGCCTGCTGCCCAACGTCCTGGCCAAACAGAAGGCGAAGGAAGCCGGCGCGCAGGAAGCTTGGTTCGTCGACACCGATGGCAACGTCAAGGAAGGTGGCTCGTCGAACGCCTGGATCATCACCAGGGATGGCGTCCTGGTCACGAGGCCGGCCGAGCACGGCATCCTGCGCGGCATCACCCGCACCACCATGTTCGAGGTGGCGGCCAAGCTCGGCTTGAAGATCGAGGAGCGTGGCTTTTCCGTCGCCGAAGCCAAGGCTGCAAAGGAAGCCTTCATCAGTTCCGCGACGACAATTGCGATGCCTATCGTGGCTATCGACGGCGATCCGGTCGCCAATGGGCACCCCGGATCAATAACACTTTCGTTGCGGCAGGCCTTTTTTGACATTGCGGAAAAAAGTCCAGCCTGATAACCGCACAGGTGGAATGAACATCAATATATCTCGTTCTGCTTGTCGTTACTGACGGCAAGACGATGTTTGCGCGCTTGACATGGGCCCGACAATTTGGCGCATTGGCTTGCAAACCGAAGGGGATCGGCGAAAGACAAGAACAATGGCGGAACGATCGCAAAACCTTCAGGACCTGTTCCTGAATTCAGTTCGCAAGAGCAAGAACCCGCTCACCATCTTTCTCATCAACGGCGTGAAGCTGACCGGCGTGGTCACTTCGTTCGACAATTTCTGTGTCCTTTTGCGCCGCGACGGTCACTCTCAGCTCGTCTACAAGCACGCCATTTCCACGATCATGCCGAGCCAGCCGGTTCAGATGTTCGATGGCGAGGAAAGCCAGGGCGCCTGATTGGCACGTGAGAAAGACGCGGACGGCACGGTCCGCGGAAAACCAGCGTACGATCCCGGGACGGAAGCCAAGGGTCCAACCCGGGCCGTTGTCATCGTCCCGGTCCTGACCCGCCAGCCACGCAGTGACGACGAGACCAATCGTCCGCGGCTGACGCGTTCGGCCGACGCGCGCCACGACGAGGCGGTCGGCCTCGCCAGCGCCATCAATCTCGATCCGGTCCACACGGCTGTCGTGACCGTCAACGACCCGCGCCCGGCGACCTTGCTCGGCAGCGGCAAGGTCGAAGAGTTCGCCGAAATCGTCAAGGAGAACCACGCGGAGCTGGTCATCGTCGACCATCCGCTGACCCCGGTGCAGCAGCGCAATCTGGAAAAGGAATTCAACGCCAAGGTGCTGGACCGCACCGGCCTAATCCTGGAAATCTTCGGCGAGCGCGCCCGCACCAAGGAAGGCACGCTGCAGGTCGAGTTGGCGCATCTGAACTACCAGAAGGGCCGGCTCGTGCGCAGCTGGACCCACCTTGAACGCCAGCGCGGTGGCGCCGGGTTTCTCGGCGGCCCCGGCGAAACGCAGATCGAGTCCGACCGGCGGCAGCTGCAGGAAAAGATCATCAAGCTGAAGCACGAGCTGGAAACAGTGCGGCGCACACGCGACCTGCACCGGGCCAAGCGCAAGAAGGTGCCGTTCCCGGTGGTGGCGATCGTCGGCTACACCAATGCCGGCAAGTCGACGCTGTTCAACAAGCTGACCGGGGCGGGGGTGTTGGCGCAGGACATGCTGTTCGCCACGCTCGATCCGACGCTTCGCCGCGTGCGTCTGCCACATGGCACGCCGATCATCCTGTCGGACACTGTCGGTTTCATCTCCGACCTGCCGACGCATCTGATCGCCGCTTTTCGCGCCACTCTGGAAGAGGTGGTCGAGGCCGATCTCGTCATCCATCTGCGCGATATTTCCGATCCCGACACGGCAGCGCAAGCCGAGGACGTCGAGCGCATCCTGGCCGACCTTGGCGTCGATGCCAGTGACACGAAGCGTGTGATCGAAGTCTGGAACAAGATCGACCGACTCGACGAAGGCAACAGGAGCCGGCTGCTTGCCGATGCAGCCGACGGCATCAAGGGTCCGCCGATCGCCATATCGGCGGTGACCGGCGAAGGCATCGAAGCGCTGAAGGCGATCATCGAGACACGGATGGCCGGCGAGATCGAGGACCTGACGGTGACGATCGAGCCAGCCCAATTCGGTCTTGTCGATTGGCTTTACCGCAATGGCGATGTCGTTTCGCGCACCGACAATGATGACGGCAGCGCCACCATCTCGTTCAAGGCCACGCGGAGCGCCCGCGAAGAGATAGAGAGCCGATTGCGCCGCAAAAACAACGGGTAGACCGGAGCAATTCCAGGAAAAGTGTAGCCTTTCCCGTCTGGAATTGCTGGCCTATAAACCTACTTTACACCCTTCGCTTCCTGCCAGAGCGCTTCCATCTCCGCCAGATCAGCGTTTTCCAGCGTGTTGCCGGACTTTTCCAGGGCCTGCTCGACATAGTGGAAGCGCGACCGGAATTTTTCGTTGGTGCCGCTCAACGCGGCTTCCGAATCGAGCTTGAGGTGCCGGCCGAGGTTGACGACGGCAAACAGCATGTCGCCGAACTCATCCTTGATCGACGCCGTGTCGCCCTTGGCCAGCGCTTCGCGCAGTTCGCTGATCTCTTCCTCGATCTTGTCGAGGATCGGGGCCGCCTCGCTCCAGTCGAAGCCGACACGGGCAGCTTTCTCCTGAAGTTTCAACGCCCGCGTCAGGGCGGGCAGGGCGACTGGAACGCTGTCCAGAAACCCCTTGCCGTTCTCTTCGGGGTCGAGGCCGCGCGCGAGGCGAGCCTGCCGCTTCTCAGCCTTCTCCTGTGCCTTGATCTTTTCCCACATGCCTTTGGCCATGCCGGCGCTGCGGGCCTTCTCGTCGCCGAAGACATGCGGGTGGCGGCGGATCATCTTGGTGGTAATGGCCCGGACCACGTCGCCGAAGGCGAATTCGCCGGCTTCCTCGGCCATTTGCGCGTGATAGACGACCTGCAGCAGGAGGTCGCCGAGCTCGTCGCGCAGATCGTCGAGGTCGCCGCGCGCGATGGCATCCGCCACCTCATAGGCCTCTTCGATCGTATAGGGCGCGATGCTCGAGAAATCCTGCTCGATATCCCACGGGCAGCCCGTCTTCGGCGCGCGCAGTGCCGCCATGATCTCGATCAGGCGCGAAATGTCTTTCGATGGCGTCATGGTAGCGGATGCTATCCTGCGGCCGCCGCGCGGCCAATGCTGTCAGCCGGCGAGGGCGCCTTGTCCACGGGTGAGCCGCTTCAGTCGAGTACGGAGACGATGGCCTTGGCGAGGTCATCCATGCCGTCCTCGGGCAGTCCGGCGACATTGATGCGGCTGTCGCCGACCATGTAGACGCCATGTTCGGTGCGCAGCCGCTCGACCTGCGCTTCCGTGAGGCCAAGCCGCGAGAACATGCCGCGATGGCTGGCGACGAAGTCGAAGCGGTCGGAGTTGGATTGCCGCCGCAGTGCCTCCGCAAACTGGACACGAAGACGGAGCATGCGCAGGCGCATCTCTTCCAGCTCTGCTTCCCAGTCGGCACGCAAGGCGGCGTCTTCCAGCACGATGCGCACTGCCGCCCCCCCATGGTCCGGCGGCATCGAATACATGGCGCGTGCCGCCGACAACATCTGGCTCATCGCCACATCGGCCTGCGCGCCGTCCCTGGCCAGCACCATTGCCGCACCGACACGATCGCGGTAGACGGCAAAATTCTTCGAGCAGCTCGAGGCGACAACCATTTCTGGAACTTTCGCCGCCAGCAGCCGCAAGCCGAGGGCGTCGGCCTCAAGACCGTCACCGAAGCCCTGGTAGGCGATGTCGACAAACGGCAGCAGGCCGTGCTCGACGACCAGTTCGGCAACGGCAGCCCACTGGGCAGCATCCAGGTTGGCGCCGGTCGGGTTATGGCAGCAGCCATGCAGCAGCACCACGTCGCCGCTCTTGGCCGTCCGCAGCGCCGCCAGCATGTCGTCGAAACGAACCGCGCCCGAGGCCGCATCGAAATAGGGGTATTCGCGGATCTGCAGCCCGGCGGCGCGCATCACCGGCATATGGTTCGGCCAGGTCGGGTTCGACAGCCAGACGGTTGCGTCCGCGCGCGTCCGCTTGAGCAGTTCCGCCACAAGCCGCAGCGCCCCGGAGCCGCCGGGCGCCTGTGCCGCACGAATGCGCGACATGTCCGCGCCCGGGCCGAAGGCGAGCTTGGCCATCACCATGTTGAACCCGGTGTCGCCGGCAAGTCCGAGATAGGTCTTGGTATCCTGGTCCTGCAGCAGCCGCTTTTCGGCTTCGCGTACGGCACGCATTACCGGCGTCTTGCCGTCGCGATCCTTGTAGACGCCGACCCCGAGGTCGACTTTGTTGGGACGCGGATCCGCGCGATAGAGGCCGATCAGGGCAAGAATCTTGTCGGCGGGAGCTGGCTGAAGATCTTCGAACATCGCTATGGTTCCGTTGGCGCGGCGGAGTGATACGCAAATCGAGCACGCTTCACCAGCGGTTTTGGTTACATCAAGGCAAAAACCGGCACCTGACCGTGCCGCTTTCAACGGCTCGAGGGAAAGCACGCTCTATGCTCGTACGGCTGACGATGATCTGCAACGGTGCCACGGCCGCGACCCGGCAGGGTGCGTTCCCGGAGGATGAGCCGCTGGAGCCGCGATCGCTGACGCTGGCGAAGGCTATGCGCGGAACATTGCGCCGTGCCGACCGCGTGTGGACAGCCCCGGCGCTTCGTGCCCGGCAGACCGCCGAGGCGCTGGCGTTGGATGCATCGGTTGAACCGCTTCTGGCCGATCGGTACCATGGCCGATGGGCTGGCAGGCGTTTCGAGGACGTGCAGGCGGAGCAGCCCGCCGACATCACTACCTGGCTCACCGACCCCAATGCGGCGCCGCACGGTGGCGAGTCGCTTGCCGATGTCGCAGGCAGGGCTTCGGACTTGATGGGTCGACTGATCGCCGCGCATGGGCACACAATCGCGGTGACGCACGCCAGCATCATCCGCGCCGCGATCCTGCATGTGCTCGGTGCGCCGCTTACCGCCGGCGGGAAGATCGACATCGAGCCGCTCAGCATCACCGATTTTCGCAGCGACGGCCACAGGTGGGTGTTGCGTGCCTGCGGGGTAACTGCCCCAAAACCGGCAACACCACTTCGGGCCTGACAGCGCTCTACGAAGCCCGGGCGAGGCGAGGGCAACGGCGAACGATGTGCTCCGGCAAACCCGGATAATAATAATAGCGCTGCCGGGATTAAAATCCCCACATGCTCCGTAAACAGGGCATGAAACGGTCGATGCCACGCTTCGATATTGTTGGACAACTCGGGCCGCTGCGGCGTTACGCACAGTCACTGACGCGTAACAATGCGGAGGCCGAGGACCTCGTGCATGACGCGCTGGTGCGCGCCTATGAGCGGCGCGGCACCTTTCGCTCCGGCGGAAACCTGCGGGCGTGGCTGCTCTCGATCGTCCACAACGCGTTTGTTGACCGCATGCGCTCGCGCCGCTCGGAAGCGGTGCGTGTCGAACAGGCCAGATATCTTGCTGACGCCAGCGCACCGGCGCCGCAGGAGCATTCGGTGCGCCTGGCGCAGGTGCGGGACGCCTTTTTCAACCTGCCGGAAGAACAGCGTTCGGCGCTGCATCTGGTCGCCATCGAAGGGCTTTCCTGTCAACAGGCGGCCAATGCCACCGGCGTGCCGCTGGGCACGCTGATGTCGCGCATCGGCCGGGCACGCGCCGCCTTGCGCCAGATGGAAGACGCCGCCCCGGCGTGCGGCAAAAATCATCTCAGGATTGTGGGAGGCGACTCATGACCGCTCTTGTCGACCCCGTGACCGACACCGACCTCAATGCCTATGTCGACGACCAGCTTGATGTCACCCGCCGCATCGAGGTCGAGGCCTTCCTGTCGATCCGTCCGGAGGCGGCCGCGCGCGTAATGTCGGATCTCAGGACCCGCGATGAACTGCGTGTTGCGCTCGCCGGCTCCAAAGGCATGGCGCGGCCGGCGACCGCTGATGCGGCCCGCCGGTTGGAGAGGGGGCTTGCCCGCGGCCGAATCTTCGGCGTCTTGCAGCGCGCTGCCGCCGTTGCCGCCTTCGTTGCCGCCGGCTGGCTGGCGAACGGCATAATCGGGGCGATGTCTGTGACCAAGGTCATCGCTTCGCCGCAGCCGCCCGCCTATGTCGACGATGCGGTGCGGGCACACAGGACGACGCTGGTGCGCGAAACCATGCCGTCGCAGCCGGAAGCCCCCAATTACAATGCCGGCGAGATCCGGGCGGCGACCGCGATCGTCATGCCTTCGCTGCCCAAGGACTGGAAGGTGCGCGACGTGCAGATCTATCCGTCACGTTTCGGCCCGAGCGTCGAGATGGCGGTCGATACCACGGACATGGGCCTGGTGTCGCTGTTTGCGATCCGGCCGGGAACCTTCGACGTGATCAAGCCGTCCGTTGCGCCGTCGGGCGACATTTCCGCGGCCTACTTCCAGATCGGCGAAGTCGCCTATGCGGTGGTCGCGCGCAGCGGGGTTCATGATCTCGACCGCGCCGCCGAGACGCTCGCCAAAACGCTTTACTGACCGATTCACAAAGGAGCACCCAATGAATACCCCCAATCTGGGATACCGCGTGGGAACGGGCACCCAAACCGGTGCCATGTACGACGAGGGCCTGCGGCAGCACATGCTGCGCGTCTACAACTATATGGGTCTCGGCCTCGTGGTCACCGGCCTGGTCGCCTTCATGGTGTCGTCGACGCCGGCGCTCTATGTGCCGATCTTCTCCAGCCCGCTGAAGTGGGTGGTGATGCTGGCGCCGCTCGCATTCGTCATGCTGTTTTCGTTCAAGATGCAGACCATGTCGGCTGCCAGCGCCCAGGCGATGTTCTGGGCGTTCTGCGCGGTGATGGGCCTGTCGCTCGCCTCCGTGTTCCTGGTCTTCACCGGAACCAGCATCGCGCGCACCTTCTTCATTGCCGCCACCATGTTCGGTGCCACCAGCCTTTATGGCTACACGACCAGGCGCGATCTGACGCAGTTCTCGTCGTTCCTGATCATGGGCCTGATCGGCGTGGTGATCGCCAGCATCGTCAACATCTTCCTCGGCTCGACCGCGCTGCAGTTCGCCATCTCGGTGATCGGCATCGCTGTCTTCATCGGCCTGACCGCCTGGGACACGCAGACGATCAAGGAACAGTATGCCGAGAATTTCGATGCCGAATCTCGACAGAAGCTGGCCGTCTTCGGCGCCTTCTCGCTCTATCTGAACTTCATCAACATCTTCCAGCTGCTGCTGAATTTCACCGGCGAGCGCGAGTAACGACTGTCCGCTGTGGGCAAGGGCGAGGATTGTCGTCCTTGATGCGGAGAGGTGGCCGGAGGAGAAATCCTCCGGCCACAATTCGTTCCGGCAAGACCCGGCTACATCTTGAGTCCCCGAGAGCTTTTGCTAGTCTGCGCGCCGCACCAGCCTTCAACATCGCGCGAGGACATGTGGCAGACAGCCAAACGCTTCATGGCGACGGCATCTCGGCTGTTATAACCGGCCAGGGTGCCGAACTGGTTTCGCTACGGGATGCGCAGGGGTTTGAGTTCCTGTGGCAGGCCGGACCAGCCTGGCGCCGCCATTCTCCAGTGCTGTTCCCGATCATCGGCCGGCTGAAGAGCGACCAACTGCGCCATCGCGGCAGGACCTATCCGATGACGCAGCACGGCTTCGCGCGCGACAAGCCTTTCGACTGGGCGGAGAGGGGACCTCGATCCTGTACGTTGGTTCTCACCGACGATCCCGACACGCGTGCGCACTACCCCTTCGCCTTTCGGTTGGCCGTGACCTACACGCTGGAGCCTCAGCAGCTCCGTGTGACCTTCGAGATCACCAATACTGGTGACGAGCCGTTACCGGCCTCGATCGGCGCACACCCGGCATTCAACTGGCCGTTGTTGCCGGAAGTACCCAAGGAGGCCTACCGGCTGACCTTTGCCGAGGCCGAACCGGCGCCGATCCGCCGGCTCAAGGATGGCCTGCTGCTCCCGCAGTCGTGGCCAACACCGATCAAAGGCAGAACACTGACGCTCTCCGAACGGCTGTTCGACGACGACGCCGTCATCCTGGATCAGCCTGCCGGCACCAGCGTGCGCTATGGGGCCGAGCGTGGTCCGGCGATCGAAATGACATGGCTGGGATTTGAGGAACTGGGCATCTGGTCAAAGCCGGGCGGTGCCCCGTTCCTGTGCATCGAACCCTGGCACGGTATCGCGAGCCCGGTGGACTTCGACGGCGAGTTCCGCGACAAGCTTGGCGTCATGCTGATCGCGCCTGCCGCCAAACACGTTCTGACATATCAGATCCGCATAGTCGAGTGAGCAGGGCGCCGATGAGGTTGGTGATGAACCCTTCCTTTTTGGACCGCTTTTTTTAAATCAGTGCAAGAGCGAGGTTTCAAACCTGCCGGGCGACGGTGCCGATCACATTGACGAGAAGGCGCGCGGCGGTCAGCGCCGACAGGCCGTCAATGTCGGCGGGCGGATAGAACTCGACGAGATCGAATCCGGCGATCCTGGCCCGCTTGCCGAGACCCGCCATCAGATCGATCACCTGCGTGTAGGTGAGGCCGCCGGGCGTGCGCGCCGCCACGCCCGGCATGATGCCTGGGTCGATGCTGTCGCAATCGAGGGTGACGACGACCCGCGCTCCTTCCGGAATATGCCGAAGGGCGGCTTCGACGCCCTGGGCGTGAATCTGGCGTGCGGTCACGAAACGGCTGCCATAGCGCTGTGCCGCTTCGACGTCGGCGATACGTGCGCTGCCGACGCTGCGCAGGCCGACCTGTACGATGCCGGCGACATGCGTCATCTCGCTCGCACGATGCATCGGGCTGGAATAGCCGTAGCGTTCGCCATGGACCTCGTCGCGCCAGTCGATATGGGCGTCGATCTGCAGGACCCAGATCGGTCCATGGTCGGCAAAGCTGGCGAGGAAGGGAATGGTCACGGAACAGTCGCCGCCGAGCAGGATGGGCACGCCTGGCAAGGACAGGATCTCGCGCGTCTTTGCCTCGATACGGGCCCGGTTGCCGGCATTGTCGTGCAGGATGGTCAAGATGTCGCCGGCGTCGATGCAGCAGATCGCCTTGCTGTCGAACAGCGGCCCGCCGAGATCGAAATCCCAGTGCTCGATGAGTGCGGCATCGTCCTGGCTCGCGGCCCGGATCGCGTCGGCGGCCAAGGCATGGCCGCTGCTGTCCTTGCCTGGATAGGTGCTGCCGTGGCCGGCTCCGAAGATAACCGCCCGGGGCGTCTGGCCACCAGCGTGGTGATCGGGAAAGCCCAGGAACGAGGTCGATACGGTCATGATGAACTTTGGAGCCGAACGTGTGCAGGATGGTTGGGATCGGACGAAATCCTACGCCAAGCCGTTCAGGGCGCAAGGTGCCGGCCCGCGCAAGATCGCCAGCGGCGGCTCTTCCACAACCACGTCCGAAAGTCGCATAAGATAGATTATGGAACTTAAACATTTCCCGACGGCTGAGAATTGCCGCTGATTTTCATGGGTTTGGCATCGATCGATGCGTGTTGCCTTGAGCTGATGGCCAACGCTACGCTGCGTGAATGACGACAGCAAGGCGTGAGATCGAAGTGGCGATTGAAGTGTTCGTGCATGGCTACAGCACGGGCAGAAGCCGAACCTTTCCCTACGAAGCCAGCCGCGTCGGACCATTGTGGCTGATGCGCGATGCCGAGCGCAAGAATCCTCGCGACTATCGCAGCGAGGAATGGGTCGTCCATGACGTCGCCGCCGAGGAAGCTGATGCGATCGTGCGGCAGCATGCGCGGCCGGGTTTTGCTGTTTCCGTCGTGATCGCGAACGACGAATCGGATGGACCAGCCCGAACCGCCTACAAAGCGCTCGGCTATCGGCTGCTGCGGACGGAAGGCTTTTTCGTTCAGCCACTGCGCTGGATACCGAGCCCACCAGCTCTCGTCTCGATCGAACGTGTGCGCACAGCCGAACGGGCCGCGCAGTTGGGAAAGATCATGCGCAGGCGGCCGATCGCGACCGATCTGCTCGGCGACGGCGCGCCGTTCCGCCAGTATGTGGCGGTCGAAGGCGACGATATCGTTGGGCGCGTCCGCAGCGTGGACGCTGTCGGCGCAACCTGGTGCGCGGACATGTATGTCGAGCCTTCACAACGGCGTCGCGGCATCGGCAAGGCGCTGATGGCTAAAATGCTGCACGATGACCAGGTCCGTGGGTCGCGATGCTCGGTATTGATGGCGACCCACGCCGGAGCGCTGCTTTATCCCAGCATGGGCTATGAGCGGATTGGAATGCTGCTGATATTTGGCCCAAGGAGCCGAACGTCCTCATGAGGGACCGTTCGTATCACGCTGATTCATAGGGAATTTCGATCACCATGCCGTCATAGGCCGGGGTGACGTTAGCAGGCACTTCGCCCTTGACCGTGGCGTAGTCGAGCGGCACGTGCATGTGCGTCAGCACAGCCTGTTTCGGCGCCAGCTTTTCGATCCATTCAAGCGCCTGGCCCAGCGACAGGTGGCTCGGATGCGTCCTGTATTGCAACGCGTCGATGATCAGAACTTCAAGGTCGCGCAACCTTCGGACGGTGGCATCGGGAAAGTCGCTGACATCAGGGCAGTAGGCCAGCGTCCCGACGCGAAAGCCGAGCGAGATGATATCGCCGTGGATCTGTGGCAAAGGCTCGAGGATGAGGGCACCCCCCTCTCCCTCGATCACCACCGGCTTGGCGTGGTCGATGATATGGGCTTCGACGATCGGCGGATAGGAACTGCCTGCTGGCGTCTCGAAGCAATAGCCGAACGCCTGGCGCAGCCGCAGCATCGTTGGGTGGTCGGCGTGGATATCGATCCGCTGGCGCTGATCGAGGACGAAGCCGCGTAGATCGTCGATGCCGTGAATGTGGTCCGCGTGCGGATGGGTGTAGACGGCCGCGTCAATGCGCCTGACAGAGGCCATCAACATCTGCTGGCGGAAATCCGGTCCGGTGTCGATGACGACGGTCGTGCGATTGCCGTTCGCGGCGATCCGCTCGACCAGCGCTGCCGTGCGGGTGCGCCGGTTCCTTGGATTGTCCGGGTCGCATTTGCCCCAGTCGCCAGTGATGCGCGGCGTACCTGGCGACGAGCCGCAGCCGAGGACGGTGAGGCGTAGCCTGTCGCTCATGCGTTGGACGCCCGCTGGTCCGGGCGCGGTATTTTTCCAAACAGCCGAAAGAAGTTGTTCGTCGTCAACGCAGCGATTTCAGCGTCGCCGACCCCGATCGTCTCGGCCAGCACCTTGGCGGTTTGCGCGACATAGGCCGGCTCGTTGCGCTTGCCGCGGAATGGTACTGGCGCCAGGTATGGCGCGTCGGTTTCGACGAGCAGCCGGTCATGTGGCACATCGGCGGCGATGGCGCGCAATTCGGACGAATTCTTGAAGGTCAGTATGCCTGAGAACGACACATAGCCGCCAAGCGAAACGCCCACCTCGGCCAGCTGGCGACCCGACGAGAAACAGTGCAGGATGAAAGGAAAGGCACCCTTCCCCGTTTCCTGCTCGAGGATATCGGCCATGTCCTCGTCGGCGTCGCGCGAATGGATGACCAGAGGCAGTCCGGTTTCGCGAGCGGCGGCGATGTGGGCGCGAAAGCCCTGCGCTTGCGCATCGCGCGGCGCCTTGTCGTAGAAATAATCAAGCCCGGCCTCGCCGATCGCCACCACCTTGGGGTGAGCCGATAAACGGACAAGGTCGGCGGCAGTGACGTCCAGCTCTTCTGCGGCATTGTGCGGATGGGTGCCGACCGAGCAATACACTTCGTCGAAAGTCTCCGCGATTTCAAGAATTTGCTGAAATCGCTTCACACGGGTCGATATCGTCACCATGCGGCCGATGCCGGCCGCCACGGCGCGGGCGACAATGGCCGCCCGCTCCTCGGCGAAATCTGGAAAATCCAGATGGCAGTGGCTGTCGACGAGCATCAGGCGTTCGCGTCCGGCTGGTCGACGTAACGCGGAAACACACCTTCCGGCACGGGCAAGGCGGAACCCGATACAAGCGCATGGTCGGCGTGGACGTGCACGAAGTCGCGCCTGTCCGCCGGCACCGCCAGCAGGTCAAGCAGCTTCTTGGCCGATCCCGGAATGTAGGGCTGGCACAGCACCGCCACGCGCCGCACCACTTCGGCTGTCGTCCACAGCACCGTTTCCATGCGCTCCGGATTGGTCTTTTTCAGCGCCCATGGCTCCTGCCCGGCGAAATACCGATCAGCTTCCGCCACGACGCCGAAGATCGCCGCCAGCGCCAGATGGATGCCTTGTTCGGCCATCGCCTTGCGCGCGGTGGCAAGAGCGGCCGCCGCCTGATCCAGGATCGTGCTGTCGGCATCCGTCAGGTCGCCGCGCTTCGGCACCACGCCGCCGCAATTCTTGGCGATCATCGACAGCGAGCGCTGCGCCAGATTGCCGAGGCCGTTGGCGAGATCGGCGTTGGTGCGGTTCACGATCGCTTCATGGCTGTAGCTGCCGTCCTGGCCGAACGGCACTTCGCGCAGGAAGAAATAGCGTACCTGGTCGAGACCGTAATGCTCGATCATGGTGAACGGGTCGATGACGTTGCCGACCGATTTCGACATCTTCTCGCCGCGGTTGAACAGGAAGCCGTGGCCGAAAACGCGCTTCGGCAGCGGGATGCCGGCCGACATCAGGAAGGCTGGCCAATAGACCGCATGGAAGCGCACAATATCCTTGCCGATGATATGTGCATCGGCCGGCCAGAAGCGCCAATTGTCAGCCTTTTCATCGGGATAGCCGACACCGGTAATATAATTGGTCAACGCGTCGACCCACACATACATCACGTGCTTGTCGTCGCCAGGCACCGGCACGCCCCAATCAAAGGTCGTGCGCGAGATCGACAGGTCCTTCAGCCCCGATTTGACGAAGCTCATCACCTCATTGCGCCGCTCGGCCGGGCCGATGAAGTCGGGCTGGTTTTCATAGAGGGCAATGAGCTTGTCCTGATAGGCCGAGAGACGGAAGAAATAGCTCTCCTCCTCCACCCATTCGACAGGCGTGCCCTGTGGTCCATAGCGGACATTGTCGGGACGGACCTCCGTCTCCTCCTCGCCGTAATAGGCTTCGTCGCGCACCGAGTACCAGCCGGCATAGCCGCCCTTGTAGATGTCGCCACTGGCGTCCATCGCCTTCCAGATCGCCTGCGAGGACGCGTAATGTCGTTCTTCCGTGGTGCGGATGAAATCGTCATTGGAGGCGTTGAGCGCGGCCGCCATGCGCTTGAAGTCGGCCGAATTGCGGTCGGCCAGTTCGCGTGCCGAAATGCCTTCGCGCTTCGCCGTCTGCAGCATCTTGATTCCGTGCTCGTCGGTGCCCGTCAGGAAGAAGACTTGCTTGCCGTCGAGCCGCTGGAAACGGGCGAGCGCGTCGGTGGCGATTAGCTCGTAGGCATGGCCGATATGCGGCTTGCCGTTCGGATAGGAGATCGCGGTCGTGATGTAGAATGTGTCGCGTGACATGAATGAACCGTCATGAATGTCTGAATGGAAGCCGTGGCGGTGGATATCGCATCGGAATGGCGATTGCCATCCCGAGACCAATGCATGCCGCCAAAAGTGGCGCCGGTTTTTGGGGCAACGGCATGCATCAAAAAGGCCGTCACATTCGCATCGCAGACTTCAGGCGGTCGATCATGGTCAGGGCGTGCTGCTTCTTGTCGAGATTGTAGGTGTCGGTTTCAGATATAGCGTCCAGCGCCTCGTGCCAAGTGTCCGACAGCGCTTTGGCACGTGCAAGGTCTCCGTCCAGGGCAGCGCGGCTTGCAACGTCCGACAGAAGGTCGAGGGCACGGCGATTGAAGATGTCGAACTGGATCGCCTGATCGCGTCCGGCGACGGCCTCGGCAAGGCGGTAGGTTGCGCCGACGTCGCTCTTTCCTGCCGCCACAAGTGCATCGAGCGTCTGGGCGATCTCCAGCCCGCCATACTGGGTCAGCAGGATGGCGTTGCGGGCGCTGCCCCCTGCCCGTTCGACCAGTGCCGCCTGTGCTGCCGGATCATCCGGCGGCGGCGGCTCGGCGGTCTGCAGCACCGCCAGCAAATCGTCGGCATCGAGCGGCGTCATGCGTACCACCTGGCAGCGCGAGCGGATCGTCGGCAGCAGGCTGCCCGGCGCATGGACGATGAGAATGAACAGCGTTCTTGCCGGCGGCTCCTCGAGGTTTTTCAGCAAGGCGTTGGCGGCATTGGCATTCATGTCGTCGGCGGGATCGACGATCACCACCCTGTAGCTGCCGTCATGCGAGGTCAGCGACAGGAAGCGGCTGACCTTGCGGATCTCGTCCACGGTGACGACGGTCTTGAAGCTCTTGGTCTTATCGTTCAGCGGACGGGTCAGGTGCAGCACGCCGGGATGTGCGCCGGTTGCGATCTGGCGAAACAGCGGCGACGCCGGATCGGGCACGGCAAGCCTTTCCGGGGCCTGATCGAAGGCCGGGTATTTCAACAGATGATGCGCAAGATGGAAGGCCAGCGTCGCCTTGCCGATGCCTACCGGTCCGGCGAAGATCAGCGCATGCGGCAGCTTTCCCGACCGATAGGCGGCGGCGAGCATGCCGGCCGCCTGCCCGTGTCCGACAAGACGGGGCGTTTCGGCGGGCTCGGGTACGCCGTCCAGCGTATCGTGCTGTTCCGGCGCGATGCGTTCGAAGATCATACCGGTGCGGCCTGCCTGTTGCGCGCGGGTGCCCTCGCCTCGAGTGCCGCGAACACGGCCGCGGTGACGACATCCTCCACCGTGTTTGGATCGGCCGACGCGTCGACGACGATGCAGCGTCCCGGCTCGGCCGCGGCGATGGCCAGGAAGGCATCACGCCGGGCCTGATGGATGGCGAGCGTCTCCTTTTCGAAGCGGTCGGCGCCCGCGTCGCTGCCGCGCCGCAGCGTCGCGCGCCTGAGGCCCTCGGCCGGATCGATATCGAAGATCAGCGTCATGTCCGGCATCATGCCGTTGATCGCGACCTGCTCCAGCGTTTCCATGAACGCCGGATCGATTCCACCGGTAACGCCTTGGTAGACACGCGAGGAATCCAGAAAGCGGTCGCACAACACGATGGTGCCGCGCTCGACCGCGGGTCGGATGACCTGCTCGACATGGTCGGAGCGCGCGGCGGCGAAGAGCAGCGCTTCCATCTTCGGCCCGAATGGCTCTGCGGCGCCTGAAAGCAGCACATGCCTGACCGCTTCGGCGCCTGGCGAGCCGCCCGGTTCGCGCGTGAGCAGGACATCGTACTTCTTGGCGCGCATCTTTCTCGCCAGCCGCTCGATCTGCGTCGACTTGCCTGCGCCCTCGCCGCCTTCGAAGGTGATGAAAAATCCGCGCGCCAATCGAAAGAGCCCTTGTCCATGTTGGAGTGGATTGTTGCGCTCTAGATAGTCCGCGTTCGGGAAAACGTCCATGCCGTCGGTGCTATCGCAGCCAGCCGATCGCGAGTTCCTTGACGGCATCGAGTGCGCGCTGCGGCAAGGTGCCGACACTGATCGACTCGGCGGCGAAGAGTGGCGTCTCCTGGCTCAGCGTATCGCCGATCCAGACGCGCAGCGCGCCCACCGGCTGCCCTGCCTCCACCGGAGCGGCGACCGGGCCGGTGTAGACGATCCGGGCCGTCAGCTTGTCACGGTTGGTGATCGGCAGGAAGATGTCGATCGGCCCTTTTGCCTTCAGCGTCACGCCGGATTTCGCCCCGCCAAAAACCTGGGCCTCGCCGATCACCTCGTCCCTGGCGAATATCTCGGTCTTCTCGAAGGACCGCGCGCCCCAGTCGAGTAGCTTGCGCGCCTCTTCGGCGCGTTCCTTGTCGTTGGCAAGCCCGCTCATCACCGCGATCACCCGGCTGCCGTTGTGGCTGGCCGAAGCGACGATACCGAAGCCGGCCGCCTCGCTGGCACCGACAACCAGGCCATCGGCGCCGATGTCCATGGCCAAAAGCGGGTTACGGTTTTTCTGGGTGATCTTGTTCCAGGTGAAATCCTTCAGCCCATAGTAGCGATAGTAATCCGGGTAATCGCGCCACAAATGCAGGGCAAGCTGGGCCAGCTCGCGCACCGTCGTCTGCTGGCCGTCCGCCGGCAGACCGGTCGAATTGACGAAAGTCGATGTCTTGAGGCCGATCTGGCGGGCGCGTTCGGTCATCTGCGCGGCAAAATTGTCCTCGGACCCAGCCATGCCTTCGGCGATGACGATGCAGCCGTCATTGGCAGCCTGTACGGTCACGCCCTGGATCAGGTCCTCGAGGCGGATCGCCGATTTGAGCTTGGCAAACATCGTCGACGTTCCCGACGGCGCGCCGCCCTTGCGCCAGGCGTTTTCGCTCACGACGAACGTGTCGTCGAGCTTGAGACGCCCGGACTTGAGGGCGTTGAAAACCACTTCCATGGTCATCAGCTTGGCCATTGAGGCCGGCGGGATCGGCTTGTCGGCATCTTTCGAAAACAGCACCGTGCCGGTATCGGCATCGATCATGAAGGCCTGTGCGGCCTTGGTCTCGAAAAGCTGTGCGCGGGCCGGGGTCAGAGAAAGCAGGAGACCGAGAAGAAGAACCCCGGCAAAAGGCTGAAGCAAGCGAAACTGCATGAAATTCGACCCGTTGGCCGGTCCCTCCGGCAAGCCAGCGAAACTATCCGGCTTTTTCCGGGACGGATCAACTGTTCAGTGGAATCCGTCTCGCGTATCAGTCGCGCACGGCCAGCGCATCGGGCGCGCCATGCGTCCACGCCGCCTGCAGCAATTCGTCCATGCCGCCGTGGCCGTCAGGATAGAGATTGACCGCATACCAGTCATTGCCGTCGAGATTGGAACGCTGGATCTCTATCCGGCCAAAGGGCTCGAGTGCGGCGGCCACGCGCTTGGCTTCAGCGGCATTGTCGAAGGTGCCGGCGGCGACATAGTCGGAATTGGACGCTGACGCCTTCGGATTGGATTTCTTCCACGACCGCAGGATGTCGGCCGGTGACATGCCGCTGTCGTCCAATGCGGCAAAAACATCCGCGCGCCGCACGCGTTCATCCGCATAGGACAGCGAAGCCACGGCGAACGGCGATCGCGGCGGCAGCATAATGTCCGGGCGCTCAGGCACGATCGGACCGAAATCGGGCAGTGCCACGTCGCCGAAAGCTGGCGCCTGCGCCGACAGGGCAGCCGGCTGAGCGAAGGCCGGGCCGGAATCCGTCATCTGGCCCGGGAACGGCGCGGCGGCAGCACCCACCGGCAGGCTCGGCGACGGTCCGTTCATGGCGACCATGACACCGCTCGGCAGGCCGTCCGATGGGTCCGGGCGCCTGTTGCCGGGGTGGTAGGAGGCCATCAGGTACTGGTCGTCATCGCCGTCGAGCGGCGCGCGCCCGACATATTCGACCTTCACCTCGGCGGTGCCGATATTGGCATAGTCGAGCATCTCCGCGGCACGCTGGGAAACGTCGATGATGCGGCCCTCGTGGTAGGGCCCGCGATCATTGACGCGGACGATGACCGAACTGCCGGTCTTGAGATTGGTGACGCGGGCATAGCTCGGCAGCGGCATGGTCGGGTGTGCCGCCGTCAGGTGCGCCACGTCGTAGACTTCGCCGTTGGCGGTCAGCCGGCCGTGGAAGGCATCACCATACCAGGAGGCCAAACCGACCTTGGCGTAGCGCTTTTCTTCCTTCGGATAATACCACTTGCCGCGAACCTGGTAGGGTTTGCCGAGCTGGTCGCGGCCGCCGCCACGCCGCATGAAGGCAACTCGCGGGCTGGCTTTCACGCCATATTCGGTTTCGGCGAAATATTCCTTGGATCGATGCTTGGGATTGACCATCGCCTTCGGCTGCGGCGACGCGCACGCCGCCAGCAAGGCAGCCGACACAGCAAACAGCGCAATCGTGGAAGCGCGACGAAGACGCGGGCGCGTCGCAGCCTGCATGTTCCTGAAATCCCCTACAGTCTCAATCAAAGATGCCGCCGTTTGACATCAGAGGAGCCAAAGCACTCACTCGACAATACCAAAGGCGACTAGAACCCCGATCCCTTTGTGCGCAGGAATTGTTTATCACGATATTAACCGATTGTGGCCGGAACCGGGCAAGATTGTGACGCTGCTTGCCGGGGATCGCCTGTCTGGGTCATGCGCGCTTCACGGAAGCCGGTTGACAGGTCTTTGCCAGGCACACTAGAGCAGTCGCCTGTGATGAACAGTCACTGGAGGGATGGCCGAGCGGTTTAAGGCACCGGTCTTGAAATTCGGTCATAGCAGTCCTCTCCCTCCCCTTACTGTCCCGCCGTGTCCTTATGTTTCAGTCATTTGCGCCGTTTGTTTTCCGGCGTGTCCTGCCCGGTTTTTGTTGGTGCTACCGAATTGGGTAGCAAAATGGTAGCAACGCATTCACTGTTCGTTCCAGAGATTATGAAGGAACTAAAATGGCATCGCTTGCGTATCACTACGAAACAATGGGGCGCCTTTTGGAGCATCTTGTCGCTGGAGGTTTGAGGCGGATTGATCTGGAAACCAGCGATGCGATGGACATCATGACGCACAGAATTGGCGATGAAGAAGAGGTGCTGGCGACATTCAATGACGTGGTCGTCTGGATGCTCGACGAAGGTTTGATAAGGGCGTCGAGCATTCAACAAACCGGGGAATTGACGACTGCCTTCAACGGGGTCCAACTCGCGTCCAAGGGTATTTCACTCATTCAACAGAAACCGGACGATAGCGAACTCGGAGGGAGTATCGAGGAAAAACTCACCGGGGGCAAGAAAGGTGAGCTTTCCACTTCCGTCTACGTGAAGATAGGTTCGTTCGTTGGCGGAGCAGTCGGCGGCTTCACTAAGGCCATCTCATAGCAGTTTCGAACGCGCACGGCCGAGTGGCGTCCCAATTATCGAAGGGTCAAAAGTCTCACAAATGAGCACACCCAACCTGCGAATACGCGACGAAGACACTATGCGAATGCTACGCGATGTGGAGCATCGCATTCGCGCAAGCGAGTTCTGGCGCGGCAAGCCGAAGGGCGCGGAAGCGGCCATCCGGAGGCTTTATCTGACAGGAGCCGGCGACTGTGGCGGGGCCGACTGGCCATCCGATGCGCCGCAAGACGAGATCGACGCCCGCATTGCGGCTGAACGTGCGCTGGTATGGAGATTCGCCGCCCTGTGGAGGCGCGATCCTGAGTTAGCGCGGACAGTGAACTGGCAATGGCTCAATGCGGAAGAAGAGCGGGTCGCCTAACGTGACAGCCATAAATCGAAGGAAAGCACCGCTACCCGTCGCGCATTTTGGAGGCCGTCAACAGCTTCAGGCGTGATCCCGCGTGATCCTAATCGACACCCACTGGCATTTCGACCACACTGACGGCAACGAGTGGCTGAGCGAAGAAGGCGCCGTCATTCTGACGCAGGAGAAGGCGCACAATCACCTTTTGTCCGCCCACAAGGTTCTGTGACTTGGAGTAGACGTCCGCCCTCCGTCCTTGGCTGGGGTACTTTCTTCGGCCTCAACCGGCACATCATTCGTCATTCCTCCCTGAACGCCCGCTTGATTTGATCACGCAAAGGCTTCACCAGATAGGACAGCATCGTTCGATCGCCGGTCGAAAAGAAAGCTTCCACCGGCATACCGGCCGCCAGGGTCAGACCTTTCAGTCTTGCAAGCTCGGTGCGCGGCAGGCTGACACGAACAGTGTAGAAGCCGGCGCCGCTTCGCTCGTCGACACTGAGGTCGGCCGAGATCTCGCTCACCCTGCCATTCAACTCTGGCGTCGTCCGCTGGTTGAAGGCAGAGAACCGCAGGGCTGCTACCTGGCCAAGCGAGAGCTGGTCTATGTCCTGCGGCGCGACACGTGCCTCGACAGTCAGTTCGTCTGCCACCGGCACGATAAACATGATGACTTCGCCCGGTGAAATGACGCCGCCGACCGTGTGAACGGCAAGCTGGTGAACCACGCCGTCTTGCGGACTACGAATATCGATCCGTTTCAACTGGTCTTCCGCCGCCACCTTGCGTTCGACGAATTCTGAGATTTTTGCCTCGACATCACGCAGATCGGTGGCGACCTCGCTGTGCAAATCCTGATCGACCTGGATGATCTGCAACCGGGTTTCCGCGATTCGACCTTTCGCTTGGGCAATCGATGCGGTCAGTTGCCCATGCTCACCCTCGAGCCGGACAGCATCACGCTCGAGCGCGGTCAAGCGGTCGATTGAAACAAGCTTCTTTTGCCAGAGGCTGCGAATGCTTTCGAGCTCTGTGCCGATGAGCTGGATTTCATGGTTCTTGGCCAATCGTTGTTCACTGAGGCCGGAGACCTCCTCCGAGAGCTGTGCGACACGCTCTTCCAGCTGCGCCTTTTGGCCAGCGCGGGCCTGCCTTCGAAATTCGAAGAGCGACTGCTCGCCTGCGATGGCGCGCTCAACGGTTGCATCGTCCTCCCGCGATGTCAGGGAGGATGGAAATACTATGGCTTCACTGCCATCGCGCTCGGCTTCAAGACGGGCCAGATGCGCTTCGAACTCATCTAGGCCCTTACTGACGATCGCCAGATTGGCTCGAGTGATCGTTTCGTCGAGACGCACAAGCACCTCGCCCGACTTCACGGCGCCGCCCTCCTTCACCAGGATTTGGCTGATCACACCGCCAGTAGGATGCTGCACCTTCTTGACATTGGAATCGACGACCAGCCTTCCAGAAGCGATCACTGCGCCTGATAGCTGGGTGACGGCAGCCAGCCCTCCCCCGCCTCCGACAAACAGGACGCAGGCGGCGACACCTCCAATCAGGTAGCGGCGAATGGTCCTTTCGACTGTCGGAACCGCGGCGGCCATCAGGACGCGTTCTCCTCGGCCGCAGGCACAACCTTCAAGGGGACACCAATCTGGCGGGTGACCTTGTTCAAAACCTCATTCTTAGGTCCACAGGCCTGGACACGGCCGTTCGCCATGACCAGAACCTGATCGAGGCTTGCCAACGCACTTGGCCGATGTGCCACGACAACAGCGATGCCACCCCGAGCACGCACGCCTTGGATTGCCTCCGTCAAAGCAGCCTCGCCTTCGGCATCGAGATTGGAATTGGGCTCGTCGAGAATGACAAGGAACGGATCGCCGTAGAGAGCCCGCGCAAGTGCCACTCTCTGCCGCTGTCCGGCAGACAGCGCCGATCCCGCCTCCCCGATCCGGGTTTCGTAACCTTCCGGAAGATGGACGACCAGATCATGGACACCGGCGGCGCGCGCTGCCGCCAGCACCTTGTCCGAGGGCGCCTGCGGCTCGAAGCGCGCTATGTTCTCAGCAATGGTACCGTCGAACAGCTGGACGTCCTGCGGCAGATAGCCGACATGCTTGCCGAGCTCTTCCGGCGACCACTGGTCGAGCGTCGCACCGTCCAGCCTGACGGTTCCACGCACCGGCAGCCAGACGCCGGCGATCGCCCTGACGAGTGAAGATTTTCCCGAAGCACTCGGCCCGATGATACCGAGCCCAGCGCCCTTTTCCAGCGCAAAGCCAGCATCCTGGACAACCAGGCGATGCTCCCCTGGCGGCGCCACACTGATGCCTTCGACAGCAAGACCAGATGATGGTGCCGGCAGCGAGACGCTTGACGAGGCCTCAGGAAGCAGAGCCAACAACTGGCTCAGCCGAGCCCATGCCTGCCGAGCACTGACGAAGCTCTTCCAATGCGCGATCGCGAGCTCGATCGGCGCCAGCGCCCGGCTCATCATGATCGAGCTGGCGATCATGATGCCGCCTGTCGCCTCCTGGTGGATAACGAGATAGGCGCCAATCCCCAAGATGCCCGACTGAAGCATCATCCGTAGAATCTTCGAGACGGTCCCGAGCGTTCCGGCCAGATCGCTCGCCTTGGCATTGGTGCCAAGATACTCGGCGTTGACGCTTGACCAGCGTTCAGCGATGCGCGAGCCAAAGCCCATCGCCTGAAGGACTTCGACATTGCGGCGCGTCGCTTCCGCAAGCGTATTGCGCGCAGCGGCTTGGCTGTTGGCCTTTTTGGCCGGCTCCCTTGTTCGAACCTCGGCAAGCAACGTCAGCCCGAAAAGAACAAGGGCGCCAGCCAATGCCGCCATGCCGATCCAGAAATGGAAGAGGAAGCAGATACCGAGATAGAGCGGCATCCACGGCAGGTCGAAAAGCGCCGTCGGTCCGGCGCTGGACAGGAACAAGCGGACTTGGTCGAGATCACGTAACGATTGCAAGCCGTCGCCCGCAAGCTTGGTGCGTAACGGCAGGCGCATGAGGGCGGCATAGACCCGCCCACTCATGCGCGCATCGAGCACCATGCCGATACGCACCAGAAGCCGCGACCGGATCAGCTCGAGGATACCCTGGAAGATGAAAAGCATTGCCGCAAAAATGGCGAGCCCGACAAGCGTCGGCACGCTGCGGCCCGGTATTACGCGGTCATAGACCTGCAGCATGAAGAACGAGCCGGTCAGCGCCAGGACATTGACGACGCCACTCATCAAGGCCACTCCCACAAACGCATGTCGGAAGGACGCCAGAACCGCTGCAAGCGTTGCTCGCGGCGGCTCTGATGAGTTGCGTTGCGTGGTCACCGTCACTTGACTCCCACCAAAATACTAGGCGGCGATAAACTGGAAATCGTCCTGGTGAAGGCTCGCCACGGCGACGTTCTTTAAGGTCAGAGTATTGCTGCCGTCATGGGCAATGACGGTGTCGGCCCCGACCTGGGTCGCCGCGGCAAGCACCGAGGCGAAGTCGGCAAACACGTCGTCGGCGAATTGGATGACATCCCCCGATCCGGCTCCGGCCACGAAGTCTGTGATCGTGTCCAGGCCGAAACCAGCCCGGAAGATGAAGGTGTCGCTGCCGATCCCGCCGGTTAGCGTATCGTTGCCGATGCCGCCGATCATGGTGTCGGCGCCGCCGCCGCCATTGAATGTTTCAGAGGCAATGCTTCCGGCCATGTAGTCATTATACTGCGTACCGATAACCTCCTCGATGTTCGACACCGTATTGACGCCGCCCGCGATAATTAGCGACCCAGCCGCGAGGTCGAGACTTACGCCAGAGCCAACAATGAGCGCAGAAAAATCGAGGGTGTCATGGTCGGCGCCGCCGTCGAAGACGTTGCCGTGAATATCGATCGTGACCGCCGCGTTTCCGGTGACGCTCAGCGCAAGGCTAAGTGTGTCGTCGCCATCTCCACCGCTCAAAAGGTTGTTCTGTATTTGAATGGTAAGTGAGCCGCCTGAACCTGATCCGCCACTAAGTGCGTATGTAAAAGAACCGTATGAATACCCACCCGAGCCGCCGGAAGCGCCGACATACGCGGATCCATGCACATCGATCTCGATCTGATCATTTCCCGCTCCGCCGAGCAACGAATTATCGTGAACGGCAACCGTCGCAAAACCGCTACTTCCACCGTTGCCACCTAAGGCGCCAGAGCCGCCATATCCTGGAGAGTCCGGATAAGGTGAAGGAACATCGGCGTAGTAGTTATATCCGCCGAATCCGCCCGCCCCTCCCGAGCTGCCAATTCCGCCAACAGCAGTCGCTTTGACGATTATTGCGTCGTCGCCTGTGCCTCCGTCCACGTGATTGTTGGCGATTTCTGCAGTTGCGGCACCGCCGCTTCCGCCGGCCCCTCCATGTGCTCCATTTCCCGCAGATCCGCCATACGACCAGCCACCAGCGCCCCCTCCACCGCCATGCCCACCCTCGCCAC
>NZ_VFVA01000045.1:0-36892 GCF_006442155.1 Mesorhizobium sp. B2-4-14
GTATTAGGCCGGCCCGCCCCCGCAGCGTCCTGTAACCGATCGGAGGACTTGCAAGAGCCATGGCATGAAAGGGAGACTGCCGGCATTGCGATTGCTGGCTGCGGCAGGGGGGAACCATGCTCCACGAACGTTCTTCCGACCTGGCAATCGCCGCCAAGCTCGCGGTGCCAATCGAGAAACCGCCGACCGCGCCGGGAAGTGTCGACAGATACGCGAGAATAGCGGTGGTTCACGACTGGTGCCCCAACTTCCGGGGAGGGGAGCGGGTTCTTGCGCAAATCTGCAAGCAGTTTCCGAATGCCGAAGTCTTCACGCTTTTCGATTTTCTGCCGGCCGACGTCAAAGAGCAATATTTCCGGGATGTGGAATTCCATACGTCGGCAGCCAACCGGATTCCCATGGTGCGGAAGTTCTACCGATCTCTTTTCTTCTTTTGCCCTTTCCTGATCGAGCAGTTCGACGTGACAGGCTACGATGCGGTGATCTCCTCTTCGGCCGCATTTTCGCGCGGCGTAATCACCAGGCCGGATCAACCGCATTTATGTTACGTGCATAGCCCCGTCCGCTATGCGTGGGATGAGCAGTTCTCCTATCTTCAGCAGGGAAGGTTGGGCTTTGGTCCCAAGGGAATTCTCTATCGATACATGCTGCACCGGCTGAGGACGTGGGATACCAGGACCGCGCATGGTCCGGACCTGATGTTGGCGAACTCGAACTATGTCCGTTCCCGGATCCAGCACATTTACGGGCGCGACGCGCGTGTCGTCTTCCCGCCGATTTGCGTAGGAGAACTGCCGTGTGTGGAGGACAAGGATGACTACTACGTCTCGGCATCCTTCCTAGCCCCATACAAGCGCACCGACCTGGTCATCAGGGCCTTCAACGAAATGCCGTCGCGACGGCTGGTCGTCGTTGGCGAAGGACAGCAATCCGCCAGCTTGCGATCGCTGGCTGGGCCCAACATCTCGTTTTCGGGTTTTCTACCCCGCCAAGAGTATGTAGAGACGCTGGCGCGGGCCAAGGCGATGGTCTTCGCGGGCTGCGAGGACTTCGGCATCGCGTTGGCCGAGGCGCAAGCCTGCGGGACCCCGCTGATCGCCTTCGGCCGCGGCGGCGCGGTTGACATCGTGCGGCGCCTGGGGTCATCGGCCGAGCCGACGGGGGTGCTGTTCAAGGCGCAGACTATCGAGTCTCTCAAGGCGGCGGTCGTGCGCTTCGAAGAAAACAGCCACGCTATCACCCCCCGTGCCTGCACCGCCAATGCAGCGCGCTTTTCCGAAGAGAACTTCGATCGCGCGATTCTGGAATCGATCGGGGCAGTCCAGTCACTTCACGACATCATATGAGTTCGCGCGCACCCTGACGCCCTTGGTTTGTGCGTCGAGGCCGTCGGCGGCCGCCATCGCCTTGAGATAAAGCAACGCCGTCGCCCTCCAGCTGTATGCTGAGGCTCTCGCCCTTCCCTTCGCCACCATCTCCGTTCGCAACGCCTGAGAACGATGAAGTCGCATGAAGCTGTCGAACCATGCCTCCGGATTGTCGGGAGAGGCGTATAGGGCCGCGCTCGCGCAGACCTCAGGCAGGCTTGCGCGGTCGGAAACCACCACGGGGCAGCCGACAGCCATCGCCTCGAGCGCAGGGAGGCCGAAGCCTTCGGTAAGCGATGGGAAGGCCAGGCACAGCGAGTCCTCAAGGAGAGCAGCCAACTCGCCATCGGAAACGCGGCCAAGCCAGTGGATGTTTCGCGCTTGCGTGCGCCCAGAACCTGACCGGTAAACGCGTGATTCCGACATGCCGACGATGGCTATCCTGAGCCCGACTGCTCCAAGGCGGTCAGCCATGTTCAGGACGAGGTCTACGTTCTTGTGGGGTGCGGCACTTCCGATCATGACTATGGTGTCCCGGGAGGCCGCCAACCGTGTCGGCGCCGAGTGTTCAGGCTTCCAACGCAAGACATGCTCATGGCCGTTAGGGGCCACGAGGGCCTGGTGGGCCTGGATCACGCCTTGGCGGATGAGTTCACCGAGCGAGAAATCGGAGACAGTCGAAATACCCCACGCAGTCTTGCCGAGGCAAGGCAACAGCGTTCTGTAAAGGCTTCTGAAGGCGAGGGAATAGCTCTGCGGCGCGTTCCAGACATTTGCGTCATGAATACAAACGATATGTTTGTGGGCAAGCAGCGGCCCGGTATTGCAGAGGCTGAGCAGACCGCCGCCGTCGAGAGCGATGGGAAGTCGCGCTTGCTCCCAAACATGCCCGCGCGCGCCGCCGATCTCGCGGCGTTCGATGGACGTGAGGGGGATGTCCCCGGATCCGGGTGGACAGAGCAGGCGGAGCTGGAGATCGCTAGCAAGTGGTACCCGCTCCTCAATCAACGAGTCCAGCGAACGGACGATTTCACAGGCATAACGTTGCACGCCCGTTGTCGCCTGGGAAAGAAAGCGCCCATTGATCGTCCAACGTCGTGGCATGCCCTTACCCCCGAGACTTTCACTGTGGAGCGGCCATAGGGGCGCAGTCACTACGGCCATTCGGTCACCTGTTGGCGCGGAGCCTCATCCGGCCGGGCGAGGGCGGTGTTGTACCTACCTCGAACGTTGGAGGGCCGTGCGCGACCGAGAATGCTAATCTGACCACAGGTGCGGCCGGACCGGAGAGGGTTATGGGTAATTCCGAATTCGATGCGACGCAGTCGCCGTCATCAAGGCGGTTGAATGGCCACGACAGCGGCACACAGCTGGCGGGAACCCTTGTCGAAGACGCCAAATATCTGATTGGTATACCCGAGCGAAAGTCACGGGACCAAGGGGCGGCGAGGCGACGCTGGACGATAAACGGAGACTTCACGACGCTTCGCCGTAATGGAGTAGCCCGTTATGCTCGCGAAGTGACCATGGCTCTCGACGCTCTCATTTCGGAAGGTCATCCCCTTGGTCGCGACCTGGAAATGGATCTGGTGATCCCACGCCCGCTAACCGAACCCTTGCCCCTCAAGGCCATCGCCGTCCGCATCATTCCGGAATTCAACAGACCACGACTTCCTCAATTTTGGGTTCAGGCGCAGTTGCCCTGGCATGTGCCTGGCGGATTGCTGAGTTTCTGCAACCTCGCTCCCGTCATGCTTAGCCGTCAAATCGCTTGCATCCACGACATGCACACGAGGCTGATGCCGTTGAGCTATGCGAGAGGCTTCCGGTGGGCGCACCGCCTCATCCTCCCAGCGCTCGGCAGGCGGGCTGCTCGTATCACGACGGTCTCGCAGCTGGCGCGAAGTCACCTGATCAAGTTCGGAATAGCACCGGAGGAAAATATCGTCGTCACCTACAACGGCAGCGACCATGCCAGGAGATGGGATGCCAAGAAATCGTCCCTGGCCGTGGATAGGCGTAGGCCATATGTCCTTTGCCTTGGCCGGGGAGACCAAGAATACAAGAACCTGGAGCTTCTCGCCCGGCTGGCCCCGCTCCTCGATGACATGGGTCTGGATCTGTGGATGCCTGGCGACGTCGACGAAGCCACGATCCTGCGATACGTTGCGAAACTGCCCGACAACATCGTCTTGCTTGGCCGCATACGCGATGACGACTTCAAGAAGGCGCTCGAGGGCGCTTTGTGCTTCCTGTTCCCCTCACGCATCGAGGGTTTCGGGCTCCCGGCGGTCGAGGCGATGGCGTCTGGCTGTCCCGTCATTGCATCGAGTTCGCCGTGCCTCCCGGAAATCTGTGGGGACTCTGCTCTTTATGCCGATCCCGACGATGTCCATGCGTGGGCCGAGAAGGTCCGCCACCTTATGCTCACCCCAGCCTTGCGCGAGTGCCTGGTGACCAAGGGCAACGCCAGGGCAAGCAGTTATTCCTGGCGGTGGATCGCGTGGAAATACCTGGAACTGATGGTCCAGGTTGACGCCGATTTCGGGGAGCGGTCCCGCGGCTGGAGACCGTCCGAAGGAAACGACCTTGCCGATTTCTCGAAACCGGCCGCAAAGCCGCGCTGATTGAAGGCTTCGTGTCTGGCCGGGTGCCAATCCGCGCTCGACGGCCTAACAGAAACGATTGACCCCATATTCCTCAAATGGATTAGCAATGCGCCGTTTGGGTCAATTCTCAGGTCCGCTCGCCTCCGGTAAATTGAGATCGAAGCCGATCGAGGGCAAACAGGCCACCGTAGCGGCTTCATTGGATAGGGCCATGGTCTTCTTAACGCTCGGCACGGTCGGCCTGGCATCGATAACGGCCAACGCTGAGTACTCTCCGGCCGCGGCCCGGTCTGCTCAGGCAAGGAAGTTCTGGCATAATCCTCAGCTTTTGAGGCTCGTATCCGCCTATGCCATCGCCTACATCCACATGGCCGCGGTGGTTGGCGCCGCCCACATTCATCCGGCTGTCTTGGAGATTTTCCGTTTCGGAACGGATCTGTTCGTGGTTCTGGCCGGCTTTCTAACCGCGCATGTGCTCGGGAACAACGGCACGTCCGCAGGTGCTTATTTGCGCACGAGGCTCATTCGCATCGTGCCTTTATACTGGGGCTTCACGGTTCTCGCATTTCTTGTCGAAAACTACGCGATGAATAACCATTCGACGCCCTGGTCAGCACTCTTCATGTCGCTTGCCTTCGTCCCCTACGGTCCCTACCCGATCCTGTATCCGACCTGGACCTTGCTGGTCATCGTCGAGTTCAGCTTGATTATCGCGGCTTTTCAGACTGCCAGCGCCAAAAACGGTGTGTTCTATTCCGCCGCATTTGCGGTACTCCTTGCAGGCGCTGGCAAAATAACGAGATTTGAAAACCCGATTTTCGTATTTTACACCAATCCCATACTGATCGATTTTGCCCTCGGCATCCTCATCTTCGCGCTTGTCAGCTCTGGGCCGTTCCTTTTCAAAATGCCGCAGCGCCGCGTCGTTGTTCTCGCAGCGGCGGCAGTCACCTTCGGAGCTGTGGCTGCAGTCTTGCGTCCGTTCTTCTGGCCGGCGCTGCCTCGCGTCCTCGCCCTCGGCGTGCCGATGTCGCTTCTGTTGCTGGGGCTTGTTACTCTGGAGCAGCTTGGCATCTACAACGACTCGAAATTTTTGAACTTTCTCGCCAAATGCACCTACTCGATCTATCTGACACACTGGTTCGTGGATCTCATCTCCGAAAAGCTCGTTGTCGAAAGCGGAAATTCGGCACGGCTGGCCACGGTGCTGTTGTTCGTGACCCCCATGGCCGTAACCTGCGTTTCAGTTTTCGTTTATCTTTATGTTGAAGTGCCTATGACTCGATACCTGTCCGATTGGTTCGTCGCACCGGGAATATCACCGTCATCGGCAGCGCCTAGATCGACGACAGGGCATCAAGGTGGCGCGCAGCCCGGATCGGAGCATCGGAGCCGTTTGCCATGAGAAAGGTCCTGGGCTGAACGCCTCATCTTAAACGAAGCCACCGACAGAAGCTGAGGTCGGCTTCTCGCTTCTGAGTAGGTCAATTCAATATCGCCGTCCGAAACGAAAAAGATACCGTTATGACACACCGCTCGGCGCCAGCTCTACCTCTCGTTGCGGTGGTAACGCCCGTATACAACGGAGGTGCGTATCTCGAGGCTACGATGAGATCTGTTCAGCGGCAAAGCTATGACAACATTATACACGTTATCGTTGACAATTGCAGCTCGGACAACACGCCGCAAATCATCGATCGCTTTCGGTCGGAGCGTGTTGAGCTGATTACCATTCGCAATGACAGCCTCCTTCCGCTGCGAGAAAACTGGACTAAGGCGCTTTGTGCGGTTCCCACCGAGGCCCTTTACGTGAAGATTCTATGCGCAGACGACCTGATGCGTAGCGATTGCATCTCGCGCTTCGTGGAGATTGCTCAACGCGACGAAAAAATCGAAGTCGTTCTTTGCCATGACATCTTCATGGACAGGGTCCATCGCGCGAATTTGCCGTTGAAGCAAGGTATTTTTGGAGGCATTGAGATCGCGGCAAAGATGCTAGACGAAAGCATTAATTGGTTGCCATATCATCATTTATTCGTTCGTTCTCCTGGCAGCGCGCAAAGCCCGGTTTTCTTCAACGATGCCCCGATCCATTTTGATTTTTCTGCAGTCGTGCACAGTGTCCTGCGTGGCAAGCTCGCCTATTTGCACGCGCCACTCGTCTACACACGTTGGCACGCGAATTCGCTTACCAGCCAGCAGCTCGGTGCGAACCAGTTAAGAACCTTACTTGAGCGTTTTGACATTTTATGTGCCTTTGGGGTTCAGTGTTGGGACGAGCCGACTTTCCGAAGCAAAAAGGAATGTATGCGTGCCAGAATGATGCGCTTGGCCATAAAATGGACAGTGATGGGAAGGCTGGACGCCGCTCGGGAACTCTTGAAGGGCCTGAAAGAGCGGCAGGTCGCTCCGAGCGCCGCGGATTGGGCCAAATCGCTAGTTGAATGGCTGCCCTATTCGAATTGGAAACGAAGCTGGCGTCTTTCAACGGGCCCTGAGATTGACGAAGCCCAGTTCTGCTCGGAAATTTTTTAAGGCGGAGGCCGCTGACCGAATGCATCCACAGGAATTGCTGAGCGGTTGAAGCCGCGACTTAATGCGCGATCACAAAATTTCAGTATGCAATAATTGGCGCCCCGGCTTAATTTCAAAGGATCTTGGACAACAACTCCTGCTCGTGCTCCTTTACACGAAACAGTACATGATCGAGATGCCGCCGAACGACTGCGCGATAGTGCTCCTTGTCTTTTAACAGTTCCGTGAGGTGCGTCTCCAACAGCTCCAGGTCGAGATTTTCTACGGATTGACAAAAATCGCCGAGGCCGAAATCAGTCATCACCGCATCGTTCTTGGCCTCGTATCCTATGGAGATTGTCGGTAGAGCAAGCTTCAAAGCGCAAACCACGTTATGAAAACGGGTGGCAACAACGACGTCAGTGTCGCCAATCTGTCGCATGACGTCATGCAGGGAGTTGATTGGCTCGGCGACAAGCTGACGAGCCCGCCGAGTGAAGCGGGTGCCGTCGATCAGGTCATATCCGCTCGCCTTAGCAATTCGGCCGATATCCCTGACTGCCCGCATATCCACGGTTTCGCCGATAATAAGGCGCACTCGGTAGCCTCGATCCAGCAATGAGTTGACGAAACGGCCCATCTTCTCGATATAGGTTTCATAGATAGCGGTATCCGACCCTGAGCGCGCGCCTGCGCGCCAGCCGTTGTAGTTCATGAGCCCAATCCCAACTGTCGTCAGTTTTCCTCCGGTGTTGTCTCGCACGGGCAATAGCGTAGGCAGTCTGAACACCAGATCAGGGTAGACTTGATCTCTACTTGTATCGATGCCGAGCGACGATAAGAAATCCTTGGAGACCTGATCGCGGAACGAACGGAAGTAGGCCCAGGCCGCTGCAGACCTCAACATTCGGCGGCTGGTAGAATTTAGTATCGGACCTGCGCCGGTTCCAATAAAGCAGAACTTCACCCCCGACAGTCGCGCAGATGCAGCCCAGCGGAACAGACCGTAGGATGTTCCAAATGGACCTGAGCCGTAGTCGTTTAACGTTGACGTTCCTGGCACAATTATGATGTCGAATTGCCTGACATATTTGATTGCCCGGCCCCAGTTCGCTAGCCTTCCAATTATTCTCATGCTGACTTTATTGCAGAACCTCAGGAGGGTATTGGAAAACTCTGGGGCGCTGATTGGTGTTGTGACAATCTGATGCGCTTTACCAATGGCATCTGGATCAACACAGACGCACGCGATAGCCGCCTCCGGCCGAGCTTCCCGCAAGAAAAGCAAGAACGCTTCCAACGACGCGTCATTACCGAAATTACCCCCGCCAAACATTCCGAAAAGGCATATTTTCTGTGGCTTTGCGCCGATGACCTGCGAGAACCCATTCCTGCGCGAAAGGACCATGGTGTGTGCTCGCTATTGGTGCATGCATGCGAGCGGCGGCAGCATGATACCGCGGCCGTGCACGCTCTGATTGGAAGGGGCGACAGAGGTCAGGAGGTTCGAATGGCAAATGCGGCAGCTTCGGCATGCCTCGCAGTCCAAGCCTTTCGGCAGGGTGAGGCCCTGCTTCTTGTCCCGCTTGTTCTCGTCCATGAACATTCGCGTCCTTCCAGGCTCGTTTGGATAACCACTGGCTATGCGACTTTTTCGTCGGCCATCGTGTTCACTGGTGCTCGCCTCACTCGGCCGGGCGGAGCGAGGCACGCCCGAAACCGGGGATGGACTTGATTATCTCGTCAACCAATGGATGTCGGGTAAGGACCAATGCCGCTCCCCATCCACCCAACGCCAACACCCCTGCTGCGAGTGCCTGCCCATGCGAAAGAGCGAAGCCTGTGCCCGACAAGAAAGCCACGCACAGCGGACCAGCCGCGCTCGCTATGGCCATGACGGCGCTTCTCCATAGCGCTGCGGCGATATCCTTCAGTTTCAATCCCAACCGTCGCCGAACGAAGCTCAGGGCAACGTATGCCTGGAAAGGAATCGTCACCAGCATACACCAGGCAGCCGCCTGCAATCCGCCGAAGACGCCGGCCATTGACAAGAGAATGCCAGAAAGCGGGAAGACGATGAGGGCACGGATGAACAAGTCGCGGATCGCACCGACTGCAACCAATACCGGGTAATTGAGCTCAAAACTGAAGGAGAAGAGAAGAGCAATCGCGACGACCTGAACAAGCGGCGCAGCCTCGATCCATTGTCGACCGAGCACGACGTCCACGACCGGATAGGCCAGCACTGAGAGCACAAGGAGAGCGGGCCAGTAGAAAGCCGTGACAATAGAAAGGGCCGCGAGATACGGGCGCTTCAAATCGCTGCCTTGTCTGACCTCTGCCGAAAACGCCGGCAATACGACAGCCACGGCCCCTCCGAGGAGGAGTTTGTCGGGTATCTGGCTGATCAAGAGGGTCCTGCTGAACAAGGCTGCGGCATTCGGTGACACCAGTCGGCCCAACAAGAGCAAGGGCAGGGCGTCAAATATGCGGAAGAGTATGGCGATGGAGCCGTTGTATCCACCGAACGAGACCATTGCGCGCCAATTGGCGAGGGTTGGCTTGAACATCCAGAAATGCGGGCACAGGGCAAGTGCAAGGCATCCAGCAAGCCCGCTGCCGATTAGCCACGCCCAAGCGAAGCTCATATAGCTGAAGCCCGCGAACGCCAAAGCGATTGTTGCCACAGCCCCTGTCGCGCCGTTAGTGATGCTAATGGCAGCTACCTTGCCGAAGGCCATTTCCCGGCGCAGGAGAGCGTTGACCAGGATGACCAAGGCGTCGAGGAAGAGGCAGGCTGAAATAACTCGTAAATAGGGAACGAGGTTCGGCTCCGCGTAGACTGAGGCCAGAATAGGGGACGCGGCTAGGAGAACGGTGACGGCAATCCCGGTAAGGACGAACATCACTGTAAAGGCCCCCCGAATATCCTCGCGGCTGAGTTCCCCGCGCTGAATCAGGAAGCTTGAACTGGAGAATTCCCTGACAGACAGGGCTATCGCCAGGATTGCCATCCCGATCACCGACACGCCGATTTCCTGTGGTGTCAATATGCGCGAAACCACTGCGGTCGTGGCGAAATTCGATACGAGCAGGACATAACGTTCGCCCGTGCTCATCAGAAGTGCGCGTTTAACAGAAGGCATAGTGCCCTTTCCCGGTAGCGGCGGGGCCGCCTTCGTCACGCTGAATAGTCCAACAAACCCGGTTAAAGGTCAGTACCTTCAAAGTAAGGACTAATCACAGACGAAAGGGGTAACGGGCATGGCAGCCGGAGTTGTCGGGCCTTGTTCCAGATCAGCTAAGGGCTGATCAGATTTGGGTAAAATAGGGCGTAAGAGGTTCAAGACAGGGCTTGAGTTGGTGGCGACCTCCGAAAGGGGTATCGCAGACGCGTCGGTCACCCGTATGGGTAGATTGCTACCGGCGCTCGCAGTCCCGACTATCGAGGCCGCCCCGACCGGGAGAACTGTCGCCATGTCGTTTCGTTTCGCAGTCGCTTTGGCTTGCCTGCTGGCGTTTGTCTCGTCTGCCTCCGCCAATTTCCTTTGGGGCATTAACGGTCATCCAATAGTTGCTTATCCGGGTATCCCGATCGAAAGGCAACTCGACTTCGTTAAGGATCTTGGCCTGAAGTCATACAGGGTCAATGTTAGGGGCGAGGGCGACGTGGATATGCTTGCCAACCTTGTCTCCGCCGGAAAGGTGAGAGGCATCGAGATCCTGCCCGTCCTCACGCCCGCCGGCATCGATATGGACAAGGATAGTCCGGAAGAACTTTACGCCAGGACCCGGAAACTTGCGATCGCACTTGGCTCAAGGTTCAAGGCCGACATCCGTGTCTGGGAACTCGGCAACGAGATGGAGAACTACGCCATCATCAAGCCTTGTGAGAAGCGCGATGATGGCGCGCAATATCCATGTGGTTGGGGACCTGCAGGTGGAACGGGAACGCTCGATTACTACGGCCCGCGCTGGGTGAAAGTGAGTGCCGTCCTCAAGGGGCTGTCCGAAGGGATGATTGCGGCCGATCCGACCATCAGCAAGGCGATCGGCACCGCCGGATGGGGCCACGTCGGCGCGTTCGCACGGATGAAGCAGGACGGCATCGCTTGGGATATCTCAGTGTGGCATATGTACGGCGACGATCCGGAATGGGCTTTCCGGGAAATCTCGGCCTACGGCAAGCCGATATGGGTTACCGAATTCGACAACCCTTACGGAAGCCAGCGCGGCGAGAAGCAGCAGGCCGACGGCATCAAGCAGACAATGACGAGACTTCAAGACCTCAACAAGAAGTACAAGGTCGAGGCCGCGCACATCTACGAACTCGTCGATGAGGCCTACTGGGCTCCTAGCATGGAAGCCAATATGGGATTGGTGAGGCTTATCCCGGCGCCCTACGGTAAATGGAGGGTCGGCGAGCCTAAGCCTGCCTATAAGACGGTGCGTGACTTCACCCGCGGCCCGCAGCCGGCGCCTAGACCGTACCGGGAATGCGATCCAGAGACCCTGGCTGCAAACAAACCCCTATATGTGAGGCAGGCAAGTTTCGTCTATTGCCTCATCCTTGGTCACGATGGCGACACGGCCAGCGTGGATCGTTGGTCGGCAGCTCTTGAAAGCGGGAATAGCAAGCTTGCTGACATGATCTTGGACATGATGGACACCGACGATTTCGAAAGCAGATATGCCACGATCGGCCTGACGGACCGCGCCTATATCAGTTTCCTCTACCTGCTGCTTCTTGACCGTCCCGCAGACAACTACGGCCTTGACACCTATACGCGGCCGCTACGCGCGGGCACCATGACCCGCAAGGACGCAGCCTTCGGCATTGTCACCTCATCGGAGTTCAACTCCAGGCACTCCGCCATCCATGAGGTCTCCGGGGCGCCGACCCCTGGGTGAGCATGAACGACGGGCCGGAGGGAGGGAGCGCAATGCGCTTGATGTCTGTTCTCATGACCTGCGTCTTTTTGGTGGCTATGGAGACTGGAAGCTTAGCCTGCGAACGCGACAAGGGGACGCGTTTCCCTTTACGGATCGAATCTGGAAAGAGCTTTCCGGTCGACAAGGACGGCCATCCATTCTTGATGCATGGCGACTCGGCCTGGTCCCTCATCGCAGATCTGAAGGATGACGAAGCATACCTCTATCTTGAGGACCGCAAGGCTCGTGGTTTCAATACGGTGCTGGTCAACCTCCTAGAGCACCGATTTTCCCGCAACGCGCCCGCAAACGCATATGGCGAGAGGCCATTCGCTGGCAACGCCGATTTCGCCGTTCCGAATGAGGCGTATTTTGCCCATGCGGACCGTGTCCTGCAGAAGGCTTGCGACCTCGGTTTCCTGGTGCTGCTTGCCCCAGCCTATCTCGGCTATCGCGGTGGTATTGACGGTTGGTATCAGAAAATGGCGGCTGCAGGGCCAGGAAGGCTTGCTTCGTACGGCCATTTCGTCGGACATCGCTACCGGCACTTCGACAATATCATGTGGGTCAACGGTGGCGATGATGATCCAGCGGACAAGGATCTGGTGAGGGCTGTTGCCAAAGGCATCGTTGACGAGGACCCGGGCGCTCTTAGCACCATCCATGGCGCTCCCGAAACGCCACTACTTGATTTGTGGACTCACGAATCCTGGCTGAACGTGAACAACATCTACACATACGGACCTGTCTACACGGCCGCGATCAGGGAGTACGGCAGGGGTATGCCTTTCTTCCTGATTGAGAGCGCCTATGAGTTCGAAAGTGGTACCGACGAGTACCGGGTCCGCATTCAGGCTTACCAGGCGATCCTCTCGGGCGCCTTTGGCCACCTCTACGGCAATAACCCGATATGGCATTTCGGGGGGCCCGGTCTCCATCGGCAAACATTGGGGTGGAAAGAGGCTCTCAACAGCCCGGGGGCAAAAAGCATGGAGGTGCTTTTCGCTTTCATGTCATCGACAAAGTGGTGGCTGCTCGAACCCGACAGCAAGAACAGACTGCTGGTCGATGGCACGGGCAAGGACATGGGGAGGGCGGTCGCCGCGACCGCAGGGGACGGATCCTATGCTGTCGTCTACCTGCCCGGCAACGGCCGCATTACAGTGGACCTGGCGCGGCTTTCGGCGGCTTCCGTCCGCGCCCGCTGGCGCGATCCGACCAGCGGAGAGGTGACGGATGTCGAAGGTTCTCCCTTCAAGGCGGAGCGCACAGTTTTCCAGCCGCCAGAGCTAAACAGCCGCGGATACAAAGATTGGATCCTGGAGCTGATAGCTCAAGGCCGCCCCGTAGCGCAAAGTCAATGAACGCGCGATTGCGTGCAGCAGGCAACGCAAGGCAAGACGTGCGCCGATTCCTCCGAAAGCATTAGACGTGCGCCACCGCAAAAGAGGTAAGCGTTGGCAACGCTTCCTCGAACGGGGAATCCTGGGCGTCCATTGGCGTTCTCCCCCGTTCCTTCAAGCCCAAGTAGCCTCCCGGATATCAATATCGGCTTGAGAAGAGGTGCGCGATGAAAGTCATGGTAACCGGCCATCAAGGCTATATCGGATCGGTGATGGTGCCGATGCTGCTTCGTGCCGGGCATTCGGTGACGGGCTATGACAGCGATCTCTACCGGCGCTGCACCTTTGCCGCTGGGGGCGAGCGGGCTTCAATTCCATCCATCCAAAAGGACGTCAGGGACGTGCATGCGCGCGACCTCGAAGGGTTCGATACCGTCATCCACCTTGCGGCCCTTTCCAATGACCCGCTGTCCGACCTTGATCCGGACATCACCTATGAAATCAACCATAAGGGCAGCGTCCGCTTTGCCAAGGCGGCCAAGGACGCCGGCGTGTCGCGCTTCCTGTTCGCCTCGTCGTGCAGCAATTACGGACAGGCGGGCGACGGGATGGTCGATGAAACCGGCGAACTGAATCCGGTCACGCCCTACGGTTGGTCGAAGGTCCTTTCAGAACGGGATATTTCCGAACTGGCCAGCAGCAGCTTTTCTCCCACCTATTTCCGCCCCGCCACGGCCTATGGGCTCTCGCCGCGGCTCCGTTTCGACATCGTGTTGAACAATCTGGTCGCGTGGGCGGTCACCAAAGGCGTCATCCTCCTGAAGTCCGATGGAACACCGTGGCGGCCGATTGTCCATATCGAGGACATTTCCAGGGCATTCATTGCCGGGCTGGAGGCGCCCCGCGAGGCCATTCACAATCAAGCCTTCAATGTGGGACGAACCGACCACAATTACAGGATCCGGGACATCGCCGAGATTGTCGCCGAGATCGTGCCCGATTGCCGGCTTGAACTCGCGCCCGACGCCGGACCCGACAAACGCTCCTATCGGGTCAACTTCGACAAGATCGCGCTTGCCCTTCCTGCCTTCAGGCCGCAATGGGATGCGCGCAAGGGTGCCGAGCAACTCTACCAGGCATACCGGAAGTCGAATGTCACGCTGGAGGAATTCGAGGGCCCGCGCTTCCAGCGTATCGGCCATATCAGGCATCTGTTGACCAGCGGACTTCTGGACGAGCGGATGCGGGTCGCTGGAGTATCCAAGCCATTGGAGGAGGCGCTCGGATAGCTGGATGGAACACCTGAACCCCGCCGGGATCGGCCCGCCGCCGGCAACCGGAGTCGGTCACGAGATTTATGCCCTGGCCGAACGTCTGTTTCCCATCTGCCGGAGCATCACGGGAAATGGCGTGCGAGCAACGCTGGATGTCTTGTCACAGCATATCGAGTTGGAACGGCACGAAGTGCCCACCGGGACGCAGCTGTTCGACTGGACCGTTCCAAAGGAATGGAACATACGCTCGGCAACCATCACGGGCCCGGACGGACAATCAGTCCTCGATTTTGCGGACTCCAACCTGCACGTCGTCAACTACAGCTTGCCGTTCAAGGGGATCCTGACGCTCGCCGAACTGAGGCCGCACATTCATACTCTGCCCGATCAGCCGCAGCTGATCCCCTACCGGACCAGCTATTACGCCCCGACCTGGGGCTTCTGCGCAGCCCACGTCCGTGTGGCTGACCTGCCCGACGGTTTCTACCATGTGGAGATCGACGCCGAGCTCGAGGACGGCACTCTCACATACGGCGAATACCTGCACCGCGGTCGGACCGAGCGGGAGTTCCTCCTCTCGGCGCACATTTGCCATCCCTCGCTTGCCAACGACAACTGTTCGGGCTTGGCGCTGCTGGCGATGCTGGCGAGAAGTCTCAAGGCAAGGAACACACGGTACAGTTACCGCTTTCTATTCGCTCCCGGCACGATCGGCGCGCTCGCGTGGCTGTCGCGCAATGAGGACCGTACATGTCTCATCGACCACGGTCTGGTGCTGTCATGCGTTGGCGATTCAGGAGGCCCGGCATACAAGCGCAGCCGCCGCGGCGACGCCTTCATCGACCGAGCCATGTCCCACGTGCTGGGGCATCGCGCCGGGGCAAAGCTGATGGATTTCTCCCCATATGGGTATGACGAGAGGCAATATTGTTCGCCGGGCTTCAATCTTCCGGTCGGCATGTTCCAGCGAAGCGTCCACGGCACATTTCCCGAATACCACACATCGGCCGACAATCTTGACTTCATCAGCCCAGAGCATCTCGAGGATTCCTTCCGCATCTTGATGGAGGTGATCGACATTGTCGAAGAGGACTGGACGCCGTTGAACCGCTTGCCCAAGGGCGAGCCGCAGCTCGGCAAGCGCGGCCTTTATGCAGCCGTGGGAGGGCAGAAGTCGTCGGGGGCGACGTCGATGTCCCTGCTTTGGGTGCTGAACCTCGCCGATGGGCAGCATTCGCTCCTGGCCATGGCTGAGCGCTCGAACCTGCCCTTCAAGGAACTGGCCGCCGCTGCGAAACTGCTGTTGGAATATGAGCTCCTGGTAGCCTTATGAGGCCGTTACGGTTCGCCGTCTGACAAGGGGCCAACTTTTGTCCCTTTCCGACATGGCCGTTGGCATCAAGGGCCATCCGATGGAAAAGGTGGGGTCATTGTAGAGGACGCCGGTCGACGCGTTGGGCGTATAGAACTGTGATATGAGATACGAGACCTCGGTGCCGTCGGTTAGGGTCTGGAGGCCGTGGGCGAAGCCGGCAGGGATATAGAGCTGCTTCATGTTTTCGGAAGTCAGCTCGAAACCAAGCCACTTGTAGAGTGTCGGCGAATTCGGACGCAGGTCCACGACGACGTCAAAAATCGCGCCGCGGACACAGGAGACCAGCTTGACCTCTGCGTAAGGCTCCTCCTGGTAGTGCAGCCCCCTGAGAGTTCCCTTTTTGATCGAATGAGCCCGGCTGTGCTGGACAAAGCGCGTCGCCAGACCACAATCGGCCATCTCCTTCTCACAGAAAAGTCGGGTGAAAGAACCACGGTCGTCAAGCATGGGAGTAGGCTCGATCACCCAGACCCCTTGAAGCTCCGTTTCGGTGAACTGCATGCCTTGACTCCCCGGCACCGAGCGAGACTGCCGCATCAATTGTCAGCGTCGCCAGCCCACGCTGTAAGGGCTACCTAAGCCTTAGGTGGCCTCTCCGATAGCGGTATGTGCGGATGAAAGCTGACCACCCGTTCGGCGAGCCTGGCGTCGGGATCGCCGCCGCCGGCTCGCTATAAGGATTAACGCGCCCGACGGATTGGCAAATCGAAGCGGAGAGGGCCGGATCCTAACCTGCCGTCATCTGCCTACTCAGGCGCGGCAGGCATGGGTTCTGCGGAGCGTACCCGCGGGTTAGGTAGAAGACAGGAGCGGGGAATGAATATTCAGGCTATCGAAACCGTTCGCGGTCACAGTGCGGCAAGCCGCGACGTCGGTTGCAGGCTCTGCGGGTCGCGCCTGCGCCACACCTTGGTGGATCTAGGCATGTCCCCGCCTTGCGAAAGCTTCCTTCAGGCCGAGCAGCTTGATCAAATGGAAGCTTACTATCCGCTCAACGTGCTTGTCTGCGACACTTGCTACCTGGTGCAGCTCAAGGAGTATCTGAGCCCCGAGACGATTTTCAGCGAATATGCCTACTTCTCTTCGTTCTCGTCCAGCTGGGTGGCTCATTCGAAAGTGTATTGCGAGGCCATCACCAGACGGCTTGGGCTTGGCCGTGACAGTCTTGCGGTCGAGCTCGCAAGCAACGATGGCTACCTGCTGCAGCACTTCCTGCCACTGGGCGTTCCTGTATTGGGCGTCGAACCGGCAACCAATGTTGCGCGCGCCGCGATCGAGAAAGGCGTGTCCACCAGGGTCGACTTCTTCGGGGTCCGGCTGGCAAATCAACTGGTCGGGGAAGGACGTCGCGCCGACCTGATCATTGGCAACAACGTCCTGGCACAGGTCCCAGACCTCAATGACTTCGTCGCCGGGATAAGAATCCTGCTCAAGCCTGAGGGCGTGGTCACGCTCGAATTTCCGCATATCGAGCGGCTGATGGCGGAGAACCAGTTCGACACCATTTATCATGAGCACTTTTCATATTTCTCGCTGCTGACGGTCGAGCTGATGGCGGCGCGCCACGGATTGCGGCTGATCGACGTCGAGGAGTTGCCCACCCATGGCGGCTCGCTGCGCGTCTATCTCGCCCATGATGGCAGTCGCTGGGGCGTGGATGACAGGGTGGGCAAACTTCTCGCCCGAGAAAAGCGGCACGGGCTAACGGAGATGATTACCTATGCCTCCTTCGGTCACAAGGCGCAGCGCGCCAAGCGCGACCTGTTGGCGTTCCTTATCTCGGCCAAAAACGAAGGGAGCAAGATTTGTGGCTACGGCGCTCCAGGCAAGGGCAACACGTTGCTCAATTACTGCGCTATCGGCACCGACTTCCTTGACTTCACGGTCGACCGTAATCCTTACAAGCATGGTCGCTTCACACCGGGGATGCATATCCCGATCAAATCCGTCGAGGCCATCGACGAAGTCCGGCCAGATTACATCCTGATCCTTCCGTGGAACCTGAAGGACGAGATCATCGAACAGATGCGCCATGTCGCCTCCTGGGGTGCAAGGTTTGTGGTCCCAATTCCTTTTGTGGCGGTGATCGATCCATCGGAGTTAGGCAGATGAAAGTTGTCCTCTTCTGCGGCGGTCGCGGAACCCGGATCCGCGACTATTCCGACAGTATACCCAAGCCGATGATCCCGCTTGGCCACCAGCCGATCCTGCGCCACGTGATGCAGTGGTACAGCGATTATGGACATGACGAATTCGTCTTGTGCCTGGGCTACAAAGCCAATGTCATCAAGGATTTCTTCCTCAACACACGGCCGCAGACCTTTTCCGATTGCGTGGTCACGCAGGGAGGTCAAGACGTGAAACTGCTCGGAGACCAGGCCAAGGACTGGAGCATTACCCTGCTTGATACCGGAGTCTGGCGCAATATCGGCGAACGCCTCTGGGCGGCAAGGGACCAGGTTAAGAACGAGAAGATGTTCCTGGCCAACTACTCCGATGGTCTGACCAACGTCGATCTCGACGACGTGGTGGCGAAATTCGAAGCCAGCGGCAAGATCGGTTGTTTTCTCGCGGTGCGCGCACCACTGACATACCATTTGGCCGATATCGCGGAAGACGGTCGCGTGCGTGAGTTCCGTACAACCGATACCTCGGAGATCTGGATCAACGGCGGCTACTTCCTGTTCCGCCCGCAAATCTTCGACTATATGCGCGATGGCGAGGAGCTCGTTCTGGAACCTTTCAGACGACTGATCGACGACAACATGCTCATGGCGTACAAACATGATGGCTTCTGGCGATCGATGGATACGCTGCGCGATTGGCAATCGCTCGAAGACATGGTCGAACGGGGCGACATGCCCTGGAATAGAAAAGTTACCGCCGAAAAAACCAGACGCGGTCTGGTAGTGGCCGCTTCGTGAGAGGGCTTGGCCTCGCACGTGGCGGGGAGGAACTCTCGATCCTCTGCCTTGGCGCCCATTCCGATGACATCGAGATCGGCGCCGGCGGCACTATCCTTGGTTTGATCGCGTCGGGGGTGAAACTGGACGTCCACTGGTGTGTGCTGAGCGCCGGCGGCCAGCGGTCGGCCGAGGCCCGCGCTTCGGCCGAAGCGTTCCTGAAAGGATCGAAGTCGTCGGTAATCGACATCGCGGATTTCGAAGACAGCTATTTCCCGGCCCATAGCCGGGCGATAAAGCAGCGGTTGATAGATCTAAGATCTCGCGTCCATCCCGACCTGGTGCTGACCCATGCTAGGTTCGATGCCCATCAAGACCACCGGGAGGTCAATCAACTGACCTGGAATGTCTTTCGCGATCACCTTGTGATCGAATACGAGATTCCCAAATGGGATGGCGATCTTTGCCAGCCAAATGCCTACGTGCCGCTCTGTGCCGCAGTGCTGGAACGCAAGATCGAGCTCCTGCAACAGCACTTCGGCACGCAGCGCTCCAAGGACTGGTTCGACCGCGACACATTCGCGGGGCTGGCGAGATTGCGCGGGATGGAGTGCAGGGCGCCGGAACATTTCGCCGAGGCGTTTACACTCAGAAAAGCCAGACTTCTTTAGCGGATTTCCGTCCCGATTTGCTTGAGGGCTTGTCTGAGCCAAGGGGGCACATGGTTCCTGGGGAAGACTTCGGGTCGGGCTTTGCCTTCAGGAGCCATCCTCGACGTTGTTGGTGATCTTCGCACACTTTTGGGACACCACGCTCTGCCAGATCGGGGTTACCGGCTCATGAAGTGGGTACGAGCCGGTGGGTTTCTGATTGCCGTTTGGTCTCACCGCTCGCTGGCCGAGGGTTCTGTGAGACCGCCGGTATCCGGGCCTGTGGATCGTCATTGTTGAAGCGACGAAACACGATCTGCGAGGGGCGGCCGACCAAAAATTGGCTTGCTCCCGAATCCAGGGCCTTCGCGTACACGCCCAGAGCACCATCGACGGCGTCTATGGTTTTCATGACGGCCGCGTCGTCGTGCGTGTAGCTGACGACGAGAGATGGCATGAGGACACCACGCTTGATCGTCTCCTGCAGGAACAGAGAACGGTATGTCTGCGAGGGCTTGCCGTCCTGGTCAAGCGTGGCGTAGGCGAGACAACTAGGACGGCCGACAACTTTGAAGTGCCGATCCAGTCGATGGCGTCTAGAAACCTCCGTGATACCTTCCTTCAATTTCGTTCCCTGACGGTGCAGGTGTTCAATGACGGACTGGTCCTGATAAACCCGTATGGTCGCGATGGCCGCGGCAAGCGCGTGGGTTTCCGCACCATGCGTGGTCGACAGCAGAAAGACACGGGGGCGATCCGTATGCTCGAGCCCACCCAGCCGCATATATTCGCGTTTGCCTGCCAGGGCGGAGACCGAGAAACCATTGCCAAGAGCCTTGCCGAATGTCGACAAGTCCGGTTCGATGCCATAGAGCCTTTGTGCTCCCGCTGCATGCCACCTGAACCCGGTGATCATTTCGTCGAGAATGAACAGCGCGCCATTTTCCCGGCAAAGACGCTGGACATTATGCAGGAAGCCGTCGGTCGGATCGTCGCCACGGGAAGGTTCCAGGATCAGAGCGGCTACCTTACCCGGGTGCCTGTCGAACAAATCCTTGACACTAGCGATGTCGTTGTACCGGAAAGTGAGGGTCAGGTTTTGAACCGCTTCTGGAATTCCCGCATTCATCGGTGTGGTCCCGATGAACCAATCGTCTGTCGAAAAGAAAGGGTGGTCGGCGCAGCACGCGACGAGATCGCGACCCGTGTAGGCGCGGGCAAGGCGGACGGCGCCTGACGTCGCGTCCGATCCGTCCTTGCAGAATTTTACCATCTGCGCGCCGACGAGTTCAAGGAAGGTTTCGGCGCAGTCAACCTCGATCCTTGCGGGGCGCGTGAAGTTGGCTCCGCCTGCAAGCGCCGCCTCCACCGCCCTGAGCACCGTTGGGTATGCATGCCCCAGCCCGACGGAACGGTTGCCCATGCCGTATTCGATGTATTGGTTTCCATCGACATCCCAGACGTGGCACCCCAGACCACGTTCGATAAAGCCCGGCGCGAGAACGGGATACTGATCCTCGCCTTTCGCGTAGGTGTGGCTGCCGCCTGGGATCAACTCACGGCCACGTTCTTGAAGGCGTCCCGATCTGCGAAAACAGAGGCTTTGCTCAGGCATGCGGACTGCTCCAGTTCGACAGAAAGTCTAGATGTCTGAGCCTGGATTTTCGCGTTCTCCATAAGGTCACCGGTTTAGCACTTATGGTGGATGGTTGGCGCGATTGTGCGGTCTTGTGCAGCAAACGCGCCAACTGACAAGCAGCATCAAGGCGCAAGCGACTCGCGCAGCATTTCCCCATGCCGGGAGCAGCTAATCGAGCGTAGGTTGGTTGAAGTAGGCTCAACACTGGGACCCTGGGGAACAGTCCGGCGTGTCCGAAATGCTGATGAGCATTTGCGCCGCGGCTGCCGCGAACTACGACCACTGACCCGCGGACATCCCGGGAATTCCCGGCGATCCTGCCAAATAGCCGTCCCCTACGTGATCACGCCATTCACGGGAAAGAATCTTATGGTAAACAGCTAGCAGCGGTCGATTCCCCCCCGGGATGCAGCCGCTCAGAATGAAGCCCGCCCGGGTCGCTACCGTGGCGGGCTTTTCGTTGACCGCGACCCGCTTGGTGCGTTCGCTACATAAGACCGCGATCGTACATTGAGGGAAGGCGGCTTGTGATTGCGATCACCGTTCAGCCGCAGTTCCTTCCGCGAAGAGATCATTGACCTTGTATGCGACTTCCGTGCGGTTGGTCGCCTTGAGCTTTTTCATGATGTTGCGGATGTGCACCTTCACCGTGCTTTCGCGCAGGTTCAGTTCAAAGGCGATGATCTTGTTGGCCTTGCCGCGTCGGAGCGCCTGCGCGACCTCAGCCTGCCTGAGCGTGAACATGCCGGTCAAAGGCGCATCACGGCTGCCTGAATCTATCAGGTGCCGCATAGATAGAACGCTACTTGCCGGAACGAAGATGCCTCCCGCTGCCGCAAGATTGATTGCCTCGACACAGACATCGATCCCTACAGAGGTTGGAATGTAGCCACGCGCGCCACATTCGAGAGCCGTCAGTATCTGTGCAAGGTCTTCGGTGTCCGCCAAAATCACTACGGGCACCGACTTGAATTCGCACGAAATTCGCCTGATCTGGTCCGCGATACCCTGGTCGGTGACTTTCCGGCCACCTAGGTTGAAGAGAATGGCTGCAAGGGTCATCCCCTCTTTCGCGCGCCATTCGGCAATCGATCCCATGGCCTCGACGGCCATGCCGAGATCGTGGTCTTCCAGAGCCGATGCGAGACATTCGCGGTCGAGCGCCCTTCCGTCCAGGATGAGCAGACATTCCCTGCCTGCTCGTTGCACCATTCCCGCTCCGCCCGACGGGATTTCTGCCTGATCTGCCGAAGTATATTTATGCAGTCCTACTGTGGAGCCCATACTCTTACCCACCTTTTCCACGCGATCCGCCCTGCGGCGGCCAATTAGCCCCTCACTCTTCAGTTCCTTCAGAAATTGAAAAATAGCGCCCACCGTTTTGGGAGCTTCAGCTGGAATTTGCCCAGCCTTGCACCCACTGCTGTTCCCTGTTCCCAATCCCAACCAGAACAACCTGAGCTTATGGGCTATTTATGAGCCAGCGCTAACTTAGATTAACATTTGGTTAAATTTTTGAATCTGCGAAAACACTAACGGCTAGCCCCGCCGCGGGCGCTGCCGTTTTAGGTAAACATGCGAGCTGGCCAGTCGATGGATGTTCTGGAGCGTCTGAATACCGCAGGACATCGCAACGCTCTGAAGGTGAACCCATCCGAAGACGGCTGGCCTCGGCGGTCCTCATCCCATGGGCGTAGCCGAGGACTACCCCTCCGACAGTCAAAAGCCATGTATCTCCAAAGCATCGGTTGACTGCATAGGCGCCGGCACTGTCATCTAAGCGCCTGCTTCGCGCAACGCTCAACGAAAGGACCGCATAGGGCAGCTCCCTGGCGCTCCTTGGACGCTGTGGCAAATGCCAGCTCGTTTGGTTGAGAAGGGCAAGGCAAATCCGCCAGCATCCCTTGCGGACATGAAGGTCCGAAGCAGCACACGGTGCCGCCGCACTTACACCGACAGTGCTACGCTATGTATAGCTCGGGCTCAGGCGGTTCCCTGGGGATCATTCTCGGTCAGCCAAGATGCGTCCAGAACAGGTCCGGCATTCTGGACATCGGCTTCGAAGGCGTCGATCAACCTTTTGGCGGCTTTGCTGGCGATATGACTCTCAGGGTAGGTGGCCTTCACGGCCCGTGCACACTCGTAAACTTCCTTGAGTTTCCTAACCTGCTTGAGCCCTAACGCGCGATATACTCCCTGGCTGGTCATATCGCCTCTCCTCCCTGTAGTGGAATTCTCCGCTGCCCGGCCTACTATGCGCTGCATTGACAGAGGATTTCCTAGCTGAAAGCAAAAAACTGCGTGCGACTGTAGTAAGATCGTCGGCTTCCCGGGTCGAGGCGTTCTTTAGGGGGCCCGCCGGAACCAGGGCTTAGCCATTCGCGGGAGGGTACGACCAGCTTCGCGCCTCGTTCGCAGACCTGTTTGTTCTCGAAATTGTGCTCAGGTGCATGTTTTGGCGCGACTTTGATGGGGACATTCGATCACTCAACCCCAAGCGCTTTTGAGCGCACCATCACCTTGATTATCAAGGCCACGGAAGTGGCGCGGGGACGAGCATTGGCGCGCTCTACCATCGCCGGTGGAAGGCTACCCCCTTTGACTCACTTGCTCAGGACATCCAGCTGTCGAAAGATTAGCGATCGGACAGCTCGCTGTATCCGCGTCACAGGGCCAAACCAAGCGGGAACTCGTCGGCATGCAGGTGTCTCTGCCGGGACTGCTAATATGCGCGGCTATTTTGGTCACGTCCTACTATTCAAGGGGAATGCTGATCATCGGCTTGATCGCTTCCCAGGCTTTCGGCGCGACGGCCGTCATGACACTGACCTTTCTGGGGGGGGCATCTCCGTTGATCTATACCATGTTCGCGGCCTTGCTTGTCACGACCGTCGCTGCAAGACGCCGTATATGGCTTGATCTTGGACTCGTGTTCGGAAGCATCCGGCCGGTCTGGATCCTGACAAGCCTCATGCTGTACGCAATCATCGGATCATGGTTGTTTCCGAGATTCTTTGCGGGACAGACCGCCGTATTCGTGCAGTCCAAGACCCGCGGCATAGTCATAGAAGATTCCTTGGCGCCGGTTTCCGGCAACATTTCTCAGACCGGCTATTTCGTCCTTGGTGGACTCGCCGCTATAGCGCTTTGCGCCCTGCTGCTGCACTCCGACCGGATCGACCAGGTCCGGCGCGGCTTCTTCTTGTGGTGCAGCCTCCACACGGGGATGGGAGTCTTCGATTTCATCAGCAAGAACGTGGGCGCGGGAGACCTGCTGGCCCCCATCAGAACCGCCAACTACGCGATCATATCGAACGCGACGGAGGCCGGATTCGTGCGGATCACCGGACCTTTTTCGGAGGCCTCTTCATTCGCCAGCGTTTCCCTCGCCTGCCTGGCATTCTGCTACAGCTACTGGAGAAAGACGAAATCACCGCTGGCCAAATGGCTGTCTGCCATCCTGCTCTTCCTGTCCATTCTGTCGACTTCATCGACCGCCTATGTCGGGCTGATACTGCTATGCATCCCGGTTGCTTTGTCGATGCTGGCCTCGGTCCTGAGGGGAAAAGTCGAGGGCGAAGAGATCCTCATAATGGCACTCATGGTGTTGGGCGGGACTGCCATATTGGGCATAAGTCTTTACAAGGCCGAGGCGTTTGACCCGTTCGTCAAGCTGATCAACAGCACTATCATCAACAAAGCGGATTCCGGCTCAGGCCATGAACGCACCTATTGGAATGTAAAGAGCCTGCAGTCTTTTCTCGATACCAGCGGACTGGGTGTGGGGTTCGGCAGCTCAAGAGCATCGAGTTGGCCCATTGCTGTCCTTTCCCAGTTGGGCTTGTTCGGGTCGCTGATGATGGGGGGCCTGCTGTGAGTCCGGGCTAGGGGGCTGGGGGCGGTTCGGCAATGGGTGGATCCAGAAACAGACGCCGTCGTGGCTAGCGTCAGGAATGCTGCCCTTGCAAGCATAATTGCCATGTCGGTGTCGGGCGGCAGCGCTGATCCAGGCATCCTCTTTTTCATTGCACTTGCAGTCGTTTGCGCCACGAGAGTCAGTGCTCGGCGCGGCGTTGCCGCATTCGAGCGATCTAGCCCGGCGTCCGGCGACGGCGCGGCCAACGGTGTGTACTCCGGTTCCGCCGAGTTGGCTTTGCGACGGCAAAGGTTGCTGGCAATGTGTCAGGGCCCGGTCATGTTCAAAATGGACGGGGATGTTGACTAACCGTCGACCCTGGGCTCGAACGCCCTTGGCTGGGGCGCCGGTCGTCTGGCAAGGAAAGGAAGGTTGCCGCCAAAAGCTGGTCGCAGCCTGCAGGCTGTGCCGAACAAGTGCAACACGCTGGCGCCACAAGCCTGCCTGACCTCACCTGCGCATCCGACGGCTATATCGTTGCGGGGCAACTCATCCGTGCGAAGCTGATGCCGGTTTTGTTTTCAGAAGACTTTTATATTGCAATCAATATTTGCTTCCATCACGGGCCTACGGCTTTCGTCGGATACAATTACCGAAAGCTTGCTTTGCAACTCGCCCTGAATTTCGTCCTGTGCCATGGCGACCAGCATTCTGACTGCGTCTACTCGGGCCTCAAGCGCACCGACGTAATGGGTGCCCTCGGTGTCGGGAAAATGGGATTTGCCGTCCCGGACATCGAAAAAAAACAGTGGCATTTTGCATCCGCGCTTAACAACAAACCGCTCGTCAAAGCGGGGTTTTGCATCTTGCTCACGGCTGCTTAGGGCATTCGCCCACAAGATTCTAGCAACCGCAGATGGTCAACCGGAGACGGTTGTGGAGAACTCAAATTCGGTTGATCACAAAATATTAAAAAGTTCGATTGGCCGACAAAACCGTTTCCCGAGACTTCGCCTTCTGCACTATCGGGAAGGCGACAGCCATCGCCATTTCAAAAGCAGTGTCGGCCCGCTAAGGGCGCAGCAGGCGTCGAGCCTGAGTAGGCTCAACCAAACTGATAGATAGGCCTGAGGAATGGTTCCGGTAAGCTACCGCCTCGACAAGCGCATTCGTGTCGTTTTCATCGTGCGGAGTTTCCTTTCGTGCCTCTGGATTTCATTGCCGAAGCCCGGCCCAACACCTTCGCGTTTGAAACCTCTGCGCTGATCAAGGCGTGCGGCTTTAGGGAATATGACGCGCGCTGGTGGTTTGGCCAGGTCGCGCCCGAACTCAACCTGATCGGCGTCCAGGCGTTGGGTATGGGGCTCGGTACGATGATCCGCCGTCTCGGCGTTGGGCCCGACATCATCACCGGACATGATTTCCGTTCCTATTCGCTCGGCATCAAGCTGGCATTGGTTTCCGGACTGATGGCGGCCGGCGCACGGGTGAAGGATATCGGTCTGGCGCTGTCGCCGATGGCCTATTTCGCGCAGTTCGCGCTCGATACGCCGTCGGTGGCCATGGTCACCGCATCGCACAACGAGAATGGCTGGACCGGCGTCAAGATGGGAGCGGCGCGGCCGCTGACATTCGGGCCCGAGGAGATGAGCGCGCTCAAGGCGATCGTGCTGGCCGGCGATTTCGACCTTGTTGGCGGGGGCTCTTATGATTTCGTTTCCGACTTTCGAGAGACCTATCTCGACGATCTGACCCGAGACAAGCGCATCACACGAAAGCTCAAAGTGGTCGCCGCCTGCGGCAACGGCACTGCTGGTGCCTTCGCACCGGAAGCGCTGGAACGCATTGGCTGCGAGGTGATCCCGCTTGATGTCGAGCTTGATCATACGTTTCCAAACTACAATCCCAATCCGGAAGACATGCAGATGCTGCATGCCATCCGAGACAAGGTGCTTAAGACCGGCGCCGATGTCGGTCTGGGCTTCGATGGCGACGGCGACCGCTGCGGTGTCGTCGACAATGAAGGCAACGAGATCTTCGCCGATAAGGTCGGCGTCATGCTTGCGCGGGATATTTCGCGGCTCCATCCGGGTTCGACCTTCGTCGTCGACGTCAAGTCGACCGGACTGTTCAACACCGACGCGGTGCTGCGCGCCAATGGCGCCGTCACCGACTATTGGAAGACCGGCCATTCCTACATCAAGCGCCGGGTTGCCGAACTCGGCGCGGTCGCCGGCTTCGAAAAATCAGGCCACTTCTTCTTCAACCCCCCGATCGGGCGCGGCTATGACGACGGACTGGTCACGGCAATCGCCATCTGTCAGATGCTGGACCGTAACCCGGCCAGTTCGATGGCCGATCTCTACGGGGCACTGCCGCTGACCTTCGGCACGCCCACCATGTCCCCGCACTGCGCGGACGATGTGAAGTACGGCGTGGTCGAGCGTGTGGTCTCCGATTTTCAGGCTATGAAGCGTGACGGCTCCAGTTTTGCCGGCCAGAAGATCGTCGACCTTGTCACAGTCAATGGCGTGCGCGTCGTTGCCGAGGACGGCACCTGGGGTCTGGTGCGCGCCTCGTCGAACAAGCCGGAACTGGTCGTGGTCGTCGAAAGTCCGGTCTCGTCCGAGCGTCGCCGCCAGATGTTTGATGCCGTCGATGCCGTGCTGCGCCGCAGTCCGGAAGTCGGCGCCTACAACCAGACTTTTTGACAGGGCCAAGCGGCGAGAATGGCGGCTTGGTGCAACTGATTATTGCAAAGTGGGACGACGGGCTCTTGCATCCTCACGCTCCAGGGCAGGCTCTGCCGGGGTTCGCAGCGTCAAAGGTGTGCCGTAATGGGTCACCCGCAAATGGTCCCTCAATTGCATCTCCCATCCGGCGTCAGGGGTGAACCTTTGGCGAGCGCTGGGATAACCATCATGATCGCAAACACACCGCGGGTCGGCTGCAACAGGTGCAAACTTGCTCTTGTCGGCGATGAGACACGACCATCGAATGTCCTGAGATGCCCTGGGTGTGGGGCTTCAGACACGTGCGAGAATGTGATGCTTGAGATTGACGAAAGGCGAGCCGAGGCGCTTTCGCGCGCCCTTTGCCGCCCAGAAATGCGGGGGGTAAGAACGGGTCGGCCAAAAGTGTACCGTTTCGCGCTTCTGTTTGGGGCAGGGCGGCTCGTGCGTGCCGACGTCAAAGACCGGCAGTAGCATCGCGCCGGCGGTCGGCCCTTGCCACGCCGACAGCAAACGCCATGATCAGGTGCTTCTGGTGACCTGGTCGGGAGCCGTAATGGCAACCTGTACTCCTCGAACGTCAATTGTCTGCCAGACCGTTCTTTATGCGAACGTTTTGCGGGCAGTATGCAAGCGGTATGGGAGCCATCTGTACAGAGCAATGAAGGTAACGGCCCGCACCGCGATCAATGGCAGCTGCCGGAAGTACGCGCGGCTTCAGAATTCGTCGGAGGGTCTTAGTCCATAAGGCCTACTTGAATATTTGCTAGACCATGATGCATCCTTGAGGCCACAGATGGTCCTTGGCCCGGCCACCTCAGTGCTTAGCTAGTGGCACTCGGACTACCGGTCGCCGTTAACGGAGCTCAACAATGACGCCCAAGCGCTTCACCCGCCCGGTTCAGGTAATTGTGGGACTTGGCTTTGCGCATGAGGTGTCATCTGTCATGGACGCCTATCAGCTTCTCGACGAATGGGTCGGGTTCCGCAGCCCAACACATGCGGCCACACTTGCGCTTTTCCGGTCTGCCCTTGCAGACGACAAAAACGCTGAAACGGCTCGCCTTGCCTTTGAGGCATTTGCTCGATCTCGGGGAATTCTAGCCGCGGAGGAAATCGAGTCCTCTGGTGGTGCTGCAGAAGAGTGGATGACAGCCTATGACAGACGGTCAGAAGTCGTGGTTGATGGCTAATGCACGTTGCCCAACAGTGACCTCGGTTTTGGGGAAGACGACTTGCGTAGAACCAACGGCCTAAGGCGCGTCGCCTGAAATCCGTCTCGACGCGAAGCGCTTTAGGTGATGACCGCAGCGGTCACCCCGGTGGCTTGCAAAGCTCTGGACGTGTCCGCATGAAGCCACCTCAGCGGGCGATCGCGCCACGAGCCTGACGGTTTCTTTGCAAAATCGGCAAAGCTCAACCAGATATGGGCTCCGCGAGTTCGTCGGCCGCTTCACTGACGCCGCAGGCAGCCGCGCGCTCGAGCCAGACCCGGCCGGCCTCGGGGTCGCACTCCCCGGCCAGGCCATTGACGAGGTAACGCCCGAGCATGAGTTGGGCTTGGCCATGACCACGCCCGGCAGCGGCGGCGAACCATTTCTGCGCCGCCTTGTGGTCCACCGGCAGGGCCTGGCCAGCACCGTACAGCGCACCTAGCGCAAACATCGCCCCAGCGTGGCCGTCGAGAGCGGCCTGCTTGAACAACTGCGTGGCGACCTCTGGCTCGCGGGCGCCACCGCGCCCGTTGAGCAGCATCTCGGCAAGCGCGACCTGTGCATCGAGGACGCCGGCTTTGCCCGCCCGGGCAAACCAGAGGCGGGCCTGCCTTGGGTCCGTCGCCACGCCACGTCCATCCTGGAGGAGGCGGGCATACATATATTGCGCCTCCCCGACACCTTCGGCGGCCCGCCTCAGCCACTGCGCCGCTTGTCCCTCGTCCTGGCGCACGCCAACGCCGTTGGCGAAGCAGAGCCCGAGATTGAATGCCGCAATCAGGTCGCCCGATGATGCGGCGGCCTCGAACCAACCGGCAACACTTGCACGATCGTCTGGCTCGCCGGCTCCTCCGAGGACGAGATTGGCGAGGTCGATCTGTGCGTCCTGATTGCCGGCATTGGCGGAGGCGCGCAGCCAGCGTGCTCCCTCTTCGACATCCTCAGCCACGCCGTTCCCCGTTAGGTAGAGAGAGGCCAGGGCGCGGGCGGCGGCCTGGTGACCCGCTTCGGCTGCCCGCCGATACCAGTTTGCGGCTTCTGCAAAATCGGGCCGCTGTGTCTTCACATAGCGATCGCCCAGGAGATAGGCTGCCTCGACATTTCCGGCCAAGGCAGCACGCCGCATCCATGCCTCCCCGGCAGCGACATCTTGGCCGGCGAGTGCACCGTCAATCAGTGCCAGTCCCAACCGGAACTGGGCAGAGGGCAGGCCCTTGTCTGCAGCAGCCTGATACAGTTGGGCGGCTGCAGCCATGTCGCTTGGCACGCCGAGCCCGTGCTCGGTAAGGACCGCAAGTAGATAGGTCGCGGTCGGCAGGTCGGCGTCGGCCGCACGCCTTACCTCTTCCGCAATCCGGACCCTGTTTTCGCGATTGCCACGCCGGGCGAGCGACAGGGCAAGGCCAAGACATCCTTCGGCACAGCCGGCGGAAGCTGACTTCTCGTACCAGTGATGCGCCGCATCTGCATTGCGCATCGGCTTGGGGCCGCTGGTGAGGATATAGCCAAGGATCGCCTGTCCGGTTGCCGAGCCCGCCTCGGCCGCCTTGGTGGCCAGTTCGAACGCTGCCGTGAAGTCCGGTTCGCCTGGCCGGTCCCGTTTGAACAATTGCTCCGATCCGGCGCCTTTGCCGCCGGCTTCCGCCTGGACCAGCCCGGCGACGTAGAGAGCGGCAAGGAGCGCCTGCGCATCGACGCTGCCGTGATTGGCTGCCCGCAGCAGCCAACGCGTGCCTTCCACACGGCTGGGCGGCACACCCGATCCCTCGAGATAGCAACGCGCGACCCGGTATTCGGCATCGACCATTCCCGCGCGCGCCGCTACCGCCATCAGCGGAAAGGCTTCAGCTGGTTTGCCGGCGTCGAAAAGCTGGATAGACCGGCGCAACGCTGCCGCCGGGGAGACGAGACCAGCCAGCCGATCCAGAATTGTCATCGATCCGAACCTCAGATTGCTCCAATACTCTATGGCTCCCGCATCGCTTCTTGGCTGACCGGGAGCATCACTGCGAGAATGTACTTGAGCACCGTACGCCGACCGACCTTGACGTCGGCGGTCACCGGCATTCCGGGGCTGACGGTGAAACCGGCAGGCACGCCGTGAAGAGCGACCTGATCGATGGAAATGCGCACGCGATAGAACGGCTCGGCGTCGGAAGGCAGCATAGCCAGCGAGCTGTTCGGATCGCGCGCTTGCTCCTGGGCAGAAAAGGAATCCGGGCTGAGCGTCCGCACGGTGCCATGCGCGAGCCCGTATTGCGAATAGGGGAAAGTGTCGAACTTGATGACCACCTGGTCGCCGACATGGACGAAGCCGCTGCTGCGGCCGACGATGTTTGTCTCGATCTCGAGCGGCGCGTTAGCCGGTACGAGGGTGATCAAGCGCTCTCCGGACTGCAGTACCGAACCGACCGAGACCTTGGCCACCGATTGGACGGTGGCGTCGGCTTCACTCTTCAATTCAACCAACTGCTTGCGCAGCTTTGCCTTGTTGAGAAGTTCGCGCGCGTCGGATATCCGCGAACTCGCCTCCGAGAGACTTTGCGAGACATCGGCTCGCCATCCCTGAATGTAGCCGTCGCGCTCGGCGGCCACGGCCTGCTGCTTGAGCCTTGCGGCTTGGGCCGTCTGCTCGGCATTACCAAGCGACCGGGACATTTCGGCGCGATTGTCTTCGGCCAGCAGTGTGTTGAGGCGGCTGCCCACCTGCCGTGCTTCGAGCTGCTTGCGCATCTGTTCGATCGACGCCGCCACAGCGAGCCGCTGGCGGTAGCCGTCGGCATCCGACAGCGAACGCGAGATCACGGAACCGAGTTCGTCGCGCTGGCGGTCGAAGTTTTCGACCTTGGCGTCGTAAACCGCCTTGCGGCGCTCAAAGATCGATGCCTGCAGGGTCCAGCTTGGGTCCAGACCGTCATAGTTGAAGACCTTGCCGTCTGCTTCCGCCTTCAGGCGCGCCACTTCGGCTTCAAGCGTCGAAACCTGCATCGCAAGCGCCGCCAGGTCGGCTGAAGCAAAGGTCGCATCGAGGCGAGCAAGCACTTGACCGGCCTGAACGTGCTGTCCCTCACGAACGTCGATCGAACGCACGATCGCCGTCTCCAGCGGCTGCACGAGGATGTTGGGCGCGTTTGACACCACCAGCCCCCTTGCCGTCACAACCTGATCGACCGGTATTAGTCCTGCCAGGGCGATCAGCGCCATGACGAGGCTCGCAATGATCCAAACGATGCCGCGCGCCGTGCGCGGAATGGGTGCATTGGTGACGGCGCTCGACGGCCACTGGAACTCCAGTATGGCCGGGGTTGTCGGATCCCTCGTTTCCATCCGCTGCCGCCGGGCGGGGAGGGCGATGAGCGAGGTGCTACTCATGGGTTACCGGACCTGAAAGCGTAGATTGTCTTGGCATCGTCAAACCAACCGCGGCGGTATGGCGACCGGACGGCCTTGGCGGCCATCGAGGTGCCGGTTTTGCTGCGACCACAGCTGGCGATAGAGCGTGCATCGCTCGAGCAGCGTCGCGTGCGGCGCGACGTCGAGCACCTTACCCTGATCCATGACCAGGATGTTGTCGCATTCTGTCAGCGAGGACAGCCGGTGCGAAACGATGATCATGGTGCGCCCGCTGGCGATGCGCATGAGGTTGGCGCTGACCACTGCCTCGCTCTCGGGGTCGAGCGCGCTGGTCGCTTCGTCGAGGATGAGGATTGTCGGATCGTGGATGAGGGCGCGCGCGATCGCCAGCCGCTGCTTTTGACCGCCTGAAAGATTGGGCGAACCTTCCTCGATGTAGGTGTCGTAACCATTGGGCATCCGCTCGATGAATTCCTGGGCGCCGGCGAGATGAGCGGCACGCATGGCGTCCGAAAGCGTCAGCCCTGGGCGCCCGGCGATGATGTTGTCACGGATCGAGCCGCGGAACAGAAAATTGTCCTGGAGCACCACGCCGAGCCCTTGGCGAAGATGGCGCAGGTTGATCTCCTTGAGGTCAACGCCGTCAAGCTTGAGGAAGCCGCTGTAGTCACGGTTGATCCCCTGCAGGAGGCGCGCGATGGTCGATTTTCCCGACCCACTGCGCCCGACAATGCCGAACATGGTGCCGGCAGGGATGTGGAAGCTGACCCGGTCGAGCGCGGGCGTCTTTGTAGCGATATAGCTGAAGGTCAGGTCGCTGAACGCGACCTCGCCGACGAGCTTGGGTCTCAGGCCGGTGGAATTCGAGCTGCTCTCCAGGGGCCGGTTGAGAACCGACGCCGCCTCGCCGATCGCCGCACCGACCTCCTCATAGTCTTCAACCAGTCGCGCCAGGCCGACCAGCGGCTGCGCCACGCGCTGGGAGATCATCATGAAGGCGAACAGGCTGCCGACCACGTAGCCGGAGCGGTCGTTCATGGCGAGATAGGCGCCGATCAGCATGGTGCCGAGCACCATCACGCGTTCGATCGGCGTGACCAAGGTCTGCGGCCAACTGGCGAGCTGGCCGAAGGAGAGACGGGCCTTTCCCGCTTCAGCCACCCGTTCATCCCAGAGCGCCTTGCGCTGCGGCTCAAGGCCAAGCGCCTTCACCGTCTTGATGCCGACGACACTTTCGCCAAGCGCCGCCGACTTCCAGGTCTCGGCTTCGACCACCCGTTGGTACCTGCGGCGCAGCGGCTTGAGATAGGCAAGGATGATCAACATGATCACGACCGCGCAGGCCACCACGATCCAGGCCAGCGTGGCGTTGATATAGAACATTACGGGCACCAGCACGCACAGCGTGATCAGATCCAGGAACGTGCTGAGGAGCTTTCCGGTCAGGAATTCGCGGATACGATAGACCTGGGCGAGGTGATACATCGTCTCGCCGGCCGGATGGCGCTCGAAATAGTCGAGCGGCAGGCGCAGGAGCCGGCTAAAGACGTGCAGATGCAGCTTGGTGTCGAGACGGGCGCCGACGACGTTGATGATCATTCGCCGCGCATGGCCAAGCAGGGTCTCGTAGACGAAAACCACGGCAATCACCGCGGACAAGAGCACCAGAGTGGACAGGCTGTTGAACTGCAGCACCTTGTTGACCAACGTCATGACCATCAGCGGCGGCAAGATGGTAAGGACACTGAGCGTGAACGAGGCAATGGCGATGTCGCGCAGGGAGCGGCTTTCCAGCCGCACCAGTTCGGCCAGCCAGTGCAGGGTGAAAGGCGCGTCCGCCGCCACATGCGACCGTGTAGGGCGCAGCAGCACGGCCTCGCCCGTCCACACCTGGGACAGCCGCAGCTCGTCGACGGCGGTGACCTCGCCGTCGTCTGGCGCGTCAGCACTTTTGAGGAAGACGACTTTGCGCTCGGCACTCGCGCCGGTAAGGAGACCCGCGCCGCCATCGTTGAACAACAGGACGACCGGTCCGGTGTCCTGGAAGCGCAAGAGGTGGGCCCAGCGGATGCGTATGGCGCGTGACCACATGCCGGCGTTTTGCGCCCACTCGGAGAGATCGGCGGCGCTCGGGACCGGGTTGGCCGTCCTGAATTCCGAGGGGTCGAGTTCGACGCCGTGATAGCGGGCGGCCCGCAGTACGGCCTTGAGGCGCGCGCCGAGTTGGTCGAGCTCGGCGGGACCGCCGGGCGCATTCTGGCCGTCCGCCTGGTCCGCCGCAGCCTCGACTTCGGTGCCGGCGCGGATCCGGAGCGGCTGGTTCTCAGCATTTGCTGGGACGTTCACCATGGGCTTCTCATCCGGTACGCAGCGCCAGGAATCCAGAATGCCCAGGCCGAGGCGTTTCTACCGAGGTTCGCGGCAGTGCCGCACTGTACTCCGAACTGATCGGGAGCGCGACTCTCATGGCATTTCCTCTCTCGAGATGATGAACGCGCGGGTGCCGATTTCCAGCGAAGCCCGCGCGTCCTTTTTTCAAACTTGGACGAATTCCCGTTCGTCAGTTCAACAGTCCTGCTCACTCATGTGGCTTCAAGAGATCCTTCAGGGTCGTCTTGACGGTATGGTCGTTGCTGGCATAGCCGGCGCCAGGCTTGGTCTGGTCCGAGGTGAGATCCGTGCTCGCCCCTGTCGGCTTGTTCGGGTTCTGACCAGATCCGCTGATCGTCTTGAGGACATTGAGCAGGTCTGTCGTCACCGATGTGGCTGCAAGCCCGATCAGGTTGCGGAACGACGCTTGGCCGCCGGGGTCACTGCCGGCCGAGCTCGACGGCAGGAATTGCGTCGTGTCCTTGAGGCCCAGCGTGCTGGCCGTGACATTGGCTTTGGGGCCGCCGTTTCCGTTGCCGGAGTTGCCCTGTCCCTGATGTGAGCTGTTGTCGGCATTGTTATGGTCCCCGGAATTGCCCGGCGCGGGCTGTTCTCCGTTGCCGTGGCCGTTGTTGCCATGACTACCAGTCTCACCACCACCCGAACCGGTCGGGCCAGTCGACCCTGTCGGACCAGGCGAGCCAGTTGCACCGGTCGAGCCTGTTGCCCCGGTCGAGCCTGTGGCACCGGTAGAGCCTGTCGATCCAGTCGAGCCAGTTGCTCCAGTCGAGCCAGTTGCTCCAGTCGAGCCTGTTGCCCCGGTCGAGCCTGTGGCACCGGTAGAGCCCGTCGATCCGGTCGAGCCGGTGGCACCTGTCGAGCCAGTTGCTCCAGTCGAGCCTGTGGCACCGGTTGAGCCGGTGGCACCTGTCGAGCCAGTTGCTCCAGTCGAGCCTGTGGCACCGGTTGAGCCTGTGGCACCGGTTGAGCCGGTGGCTCCAGTCGAACCCGTTGCACCTGTCGACCCAGTCGCACCGGTCGAGCCCGTCGCTCCGGTCGAGCCGGTGGCACCGGTCGAGCCCGTTGCTCCTGTATTACCAGTCGCGCCTGTGGCACCGGTTGCCCCGGTCGCACCCGTATCACCAGTCGCACCTGTGGCGCCGGTTGCCCCGGTAGGACCAGTGGTGCCTGTTGAGCCGGTCGAACCCGTGGCTCCGGTATCGCCAGTCGCGCCCGTTGCACCGCTCGCTCCACTAGCGCCAGTTGCACCTGTGGCACCGGTCGAACCCGTCGCTCCAGTTGCCCCCGTGGCCCCGGTAGCGCCTGTGGCTCCGGTCGCACCAGTCGGGCCGGGGATGCCGGCAGCCGCGACAGTTATGGTGCCACCAGAAAAGTGATCGCCATCATTGCCCGGTCCGAATTCGTTGATAGGCGTGGTTACGAAAGAATAAGTCGGCGGGTCGGTCGGTTGGACACCCGGAGTATTGGTGTCGGCGTCGATAGGAGTAAGTGTACCGTATAAGTGGAATCCGGAGTCGTAAATGAGATACGTATGAGTAACGTTTGGCACCGTAATAGTTGCTGAAAATGTAGGAACTTTACCGTTAGTCGCAGAAGGAAGTTGAAAACTACCAACAACTGTGTCGTCAGTATCAACCACAGTGTCATTTGTATCGACAAGATAGTACGTGTTAATATTGTTTCCGTTACCAGAAGCTATAAGTCCAGCAAGTGTCAGATCGCCCGATGCAAGCACCCCGGTGTAACTTGCCACCCCATCGGGGGTCAGCGGCGGCAGATACGTAGAGACGCTCGCGCGTACAGACAGTTCCCAAGCGCCGCCCAGGTCGGCCGCGCCAACCAGCGATCTCGATGCGCAGACGGTCGCGCCGACGGCCTCTTCCAGCGCCTCAATTAAAGCTTCGCCCGCGACCCCTGATGCCGTCTCGCAGCTCCACAGCCGCAGCTCGCCGTGCGCGGCAAGCGCCCTGCCGATTGCGGCGAAATCGTCAGCCGCTGCCCCCACGGTCTCGACCGACCATTCTCCCGCGGCGAAGTTGACACGGCCTGGAGCACCATGGGCCATGATGTGGACCGCGTCGAGCCCTCTGTGCGATGCAAGGGCGGCGGCGATCTGCCGCTCCGCCGGGCGGCGGCCGTCGAGCACGACGGCCCGGACTTGGGGCCTCAGCTTGCCGATAACAGTCGCGAGGTCGGAGATCGAAGGATCAACAAAGAGAATTTCAGAGGCACGGGCCATGACTGGCTCCTGTTGGCTTGAACTTCATCAACGAAAAGCGCCCTCCGGCTTGGCCGGGGGCATGGCACACGACATGAAGGCTAGGCGGTCATCTTCCGGACGGCCCGACGGCGGCCCCTGCGCCATCGACAGAGGGACTTTCTACCCGCAGGAAGCTGGCGACCTTGAAACTGCCACCATCGTCAAACGTCCCAATCGCAAATGAGCCGGCCGTGCTTGGCACCTTGACGGTCAGCGCTACGGCAAGGCTTCGCTTAACGGCTTTGGGAAGGACGACCTGGCCAACGATCGCGCTCTTGGCGGTGTCCAGAATAAAATAGGTTACATTCTCGGTCGCATCGCCGATGGGCAAGACACCTCTGACGGCGACTTCCACAACCGCAAATCCTGCTGCGTAACTCATACTATCCTCCTCGGTAGCGGCGACTGCGCCGCGCCTTTCGTGTTCGGCCTTATAGAAGCGCCCGACGGAGCGCGAGGCGGCCGGTCTTGCGAGTGGG
>NZ_VFVA01000046.1:0-34440 GCF_006442155.1 Mesorhizobium sp. B2-4-14
GAACTGGCCGGCCGCGACGCTGTCGGTGTCGGCATGCGCGACCGGCGCGTCGTCGACGATGGTGATGGTCAGGTTGCTGCCGCTGAGGGGCGTGTCGCCGTCCTTGTCGGTGACGCTGACCGGGACGCTGATGGTGGTGTTGTTGGTGTCGCCGGTGTTGTCGAGCAGCGTGTAGGTGTAGTGGATCTGGCTGGTGGCGGCATCGTACCAGGCCGTCAGCGTTCCGGTGGAGTTGGCGAGCACGGTGGTGGCCGTGGCCGCGCTTGTTCCGGTGACCGCCGTGTTGTTGAGCGATACCGAGGCGACACCGTCGACCGATGTCACCGCGATCACGCCCGAGGCCGTGGTGTCGGTGGCGCCGATATGCGAGCCCGCGGGCTCGGTCGAGTTGCGCGCGGGCAGGCCCGCCTCATAGACCGTGGTCACGCCGTCGCCGGCCGCCGGCAGGGTGTAGGTCGGCGTGGAGTCTTCGATATGGATCGTCAGCGTCGCCGTCGATGTGTCGGTGTCGCCGTCCTTGAGCGTGTAGGTGAAGACGTCGTTGACGCCGCCGGCCGAGCCGGCGTTGCGGGTGTAGCTGTACTGTCCGCTGGCATCGATGGTCAGCGTGCCGTACTGGCCGTTGATGATGGTGCTGCCGTTGATGTCGAGGCCGGCGCCGCCGACATTGTCGCTCTGGATGTGGCTGACGCTGGCGCCGTCGGCGCCCTGGGTGTCGGCACCCGCCGCGCCGGAGGTCGTGCCGGTGCCGGTGATGACGTTGCCGGCCTCGGCCGTGAACTGGCCGGCCGCGACGCTGTCGGTGTCGGCATGCGCGACCGGCGCGTCGTCGACGATGGTGATGGTCAGGTTGCCGGGAGGCGCCGCATCGCCGTCGGCGTCCGTCACGCCAACCACGAAAGTGACGCTCGTGTTGTCGCCAGAGGTGTTGTTGGCAAGTGTATAGGAGTAATTGATCGTGCCGATACCGGTGGCGGCATCGAAGGCATAGCTCGCCGTCAGCGAACCCGTGGCGTCGGTGAAGGTCTGCGGCACCGTAGTCAGGGCATGGCCGCCGAGCGTGACCTGCGATACGCCGTCGGGCGACGTGAAGCCGATAGTCCCGGAGGTCATCTCCGAGTTGGAACCAAAGGCCGAACCGGCGGGTTCGCCATTGTGTGCAGGCAAGCCAGCTTCGGAGACGGTCGCCTCCCCGATGAGCCCGATCGACGGTATGGAATTTGGCCTGACAAGGCCCGTGAAGAGCTCGCGGTTATCCGGCTGACCGAACTGGAGGTCGGTTGGCGGCAGCAATGCCGACAGTCCAAATCCGTCGCCGATGCCGCCGGCAGGCTGTTCGAAATTTCCACCAGCGCTGCTTTGCGAGCCATTTCCGCCAGCCGAGATCGACCCGTCCGCGCCGAAGGCGACATCGATGTGGCTTGCCTCGAGCGCCGCGATCAAGGCAACGCGCGGCACCTCGACGTCACCGATGACGAAGGTCGGCACATTCAAGGCGCCGTCCTTGATGACGATGACGGAGCCGTCCGCCTGTTCAAGCAAGAGGTTGTGACCATCGACCTTGATGTTGTCGATCGAAACATTGGCCGGGAGTTTGACGATGTTGCTCGCGTCGGCGGCGTATTCATGCGGGATATTTGCCGCCGGTGGAGCATTCACGGGCGCGCCGCCACCGACATCGACCGGCACGGGTTCGGCCGCGGCCGGTGCGGTTTGAGCCGGCGCCGCTGCCTGGTCCGCCGGGGCGGCTTGAGCAATCTGCACCTGCGCTGTCAGATCATGATGATCGCCGGAGACGTGATGCTCGTCCCACGAACCCGAAACGTTGTCCAACTCAATACTGGTCGCCATAGCTAAAACCCCTCCGGCATTTCCCGGAAAGAGACAGGCGATGCGTCGGTTTTGCAACGGTCCGTCAATCTATTCTATATATTTGGATATGCCTTCGATAAGCTTTTTTACGCTTGGTAAATGGCCTACATATAATGAGTTATATCTCACCTGAGAGGATGAGTTCAGTAGCCGGTATCGGTGGGGAGTTTTGGTAAACAGAAGTATAAATGTGAATAAAATTTTACACAAAATAGCTGATGCATATTTTTGGAAAGTTACCCACCTTCCTTTCCAGTAATTTGAGACAGGGTTGGTAGCGTCCACAGTCAAAGGTGGGCGTTATGAAAAAACAAAAAAATGTTCCGGGAACAACCCGAATCAAACTGCTCCTGCTGGCGGCTGGCATCGCCGGCCTGGTGCAGCCGGCCCTTGCCGGCCAGGTTTTCAAGGGTTCCCTTCCCGGGAAGCCGGCCCTGGAGACGGTTCAGGCGCCGCCTTGTCTCGGCGGCATCTCCCTGCAGCGGTATCAATCCTGGCAGCCCGCCGCACCTTATCAGGTCAGCATTGGCCAGCTCGACATTGGCCAGATCGGTATCGCATTGAACGGCTACGGTCGCGTTCCCGCGGATAGTGGAACCGGCACGTCGACGGCGCAGGACAACCCCGGTATCGACCCCATGCAGACGGCGACGATCATCCCGGGTGTGTTCGGGTCGGTTGCCCTGTCCATGCATAATTTTCCCGTTTCGGCGCGCTGGGCACCCGTCTACCGGGCCATATCCAGTTGCACGCCGGACAGCGATTGCGGACGCAAGAGCCAGATTTTCGCCAACATCGTCTCGATCGCCCGGGGCAAGCCCTTCAGCGAAAAACTGTCGTTCGTCAACAGCAGCATCAATCACTTCATCGCCTACAAAAGCGACATCGACGTATACGGCAAGCTCGACTATTGGGCGAAACCTTCGGAGGTTCTTGCAAATCGCGCTGGCGACTGCGAGGATTTTGCCATTCTCAAGATGACGGCGTTGCTGCAGGCGGGTATTCCGGCGCAAAGCATGTCGCTGGTGGTGCTCCAGGATCGCAAGCGCAGGTTCTTTCATGCCGTGCTTGCGGTAAGCACCGCAAGCGGCGCGTTCATTCTGGACAGCCTTGGCAACAAGGTCCTCAGGGATAGCGACCTCCCGGACTATCAGCCGCTGTATTCGTTCAGCACCGACCGGGCCTGGATTCACGGGACGAAAGCCGGTGCCGCGCAAGTGGCCGACCTCAAGGGTGGCTTCCAGTCGGTCGCACCCGGCGAGGGTTTGACGGATGGTCAGTGACAGCCAGGGCGGACGCCTCCAATCCGCATTGAGCAGTCAGCCGTTGAAGACAAACGCCATCAACAGTTCGGGCTCCAGCACAGGCGCGCGCACCGCGTTCAACTGGCCTCGATAGCGACGTTCGCCGGCGCCAATCACGAAGCCGCTTGTCACCGGGGTTTCGCCGTTGGCGTCGAGGCGCGCGAATATGTCGGCCACACCGATGTCCAATGCCAGCTTGAGGTCTTGGCGCGCGTCATCGTTCGGCGTCATGGGCAGCTGACGCTTGACCAATTGCTGGAAAGCCGCATTGAACGTCAGGATCTTCTTCGACGATGCAAGAGCGAAGGCGGGCGAGGGACAAGCGACCAGAATGGCGTTGACCGTTTTGATCGATGCCAGCTTGCGCAAAGTCAGGTTTTCGTTGGCAAGTGCGCGTATGCAAGCCACCCGAATTGCCGACGTCAGGTTTCCCGTCTCGGAGTGATTGCCAGCGATTTCGTCAATCAGCATACCGATCGTGCATCGCCTGTTCTCCGCCATCTGCTTGAGCGAAATCCAGAAAGCCCGCTCCAGCCGTATGCCGCGCCGTACGCCACCGCGCGTCACAACCCGGAATTCCAGCCCAAAATCCTCTGTTGCGAGGGGCAGGAGCGGCCGGGCACCTTGGGGTGGAGGGGAGGAGGCGACGCTATCGTTCACTCATTGCCTCCTCTCGCGCCTTGTTGATCGGTTTCAAAAGGTAGGTCAGGATTGTCTTGCGCCCGGTCTTGATGTCGACCGAACAGATCATGCCGGGGATGATCGAATAGGCCTTTCCATCTCTCTCGAGCGTCGACTTTTCGGTGGCAACACGAACCTGGTAGTACGGCTCTCCGGTTTTCTGGTCGACAAGGCTGTCCGCGGTGATGTTGGAGACTTTGCCTTCGATGCCGCCGAAGATCGAGAAATCGTAGGCGGTGACCTTTATCAGGGCATCCTGATCCGGGCGGATAAAGGCGACGTCGCGTGGCGAAACACGCGCTTCGACCAGCAATGTCTCGGAAGTGGGCACGATTCCGGCAACGATGGCCCCTGGCTGCACGAAGGCGCCAACCGTGTTCAGCTCCAGCGTGTTGACGATGCCGTCCACGGGAGAGCGGATGTCGGTGCGTGCGACCTTGTCGGTTGCACCGCGGATGGTCTCATCCACCACCGAAAGATCAGCTAGCGCCTGTGTCAGATCACCCAGCGCTTCCTGCTTCAACTGCAGGCCCAGCTCATCGACCTGGAGCTGGGCTTCGGTGATCGCCGACTTGGCTTTCCTTATCGTCTCGCCGGCCAAATTCAACTGGCCGTTGAGTTCGGTTTGCTGCTGCTCGGCCTTCAGCTGCTCGGTTCTGGCCATCAAGCCTTTCTTTGCCATCGACTCGACCAGCTTCGTCTGCTGGTCGCTTACCGCCAGGTTCTTGATCAGGCGCTCGGAATTGGCGTTCGCCTCGTCCAGTTCCCTTTGGCGCTGGTCGAGGCGCGACTTGAGTACCGACAGCTTGTTGTCAAAGTTCTCGCGCCGGGCGACGAGCAGGTTTTGCTCATTGTCGCAAATTTGCGGAGCAACCGACTGTATGTCCTGGGGGCAAGGGAACGAGCCCGCGAGATTGCCGGTCTGTTCGTATTTGAGCCTGGCGATGCGCGCTTCAAGCGCACGCGCCTTCGCCTGCTGTTCACCGAGACTGGAGGTATTCAACGTGTTGTCGAGGCGTATGATAAGATCGTTCTTTTTGACGATTTGGCCGATCTGCACCGCTATTTCCTGAACGACACCGGGCTCGCTGGCTTGAATGATCTGGGTCTTCGAGGCCGGTATGACCTTGCCGTCACCGCGCGCGATTTCGTCCACCTCGGCAAAGGACGCCCAAGCAATAAATGCGACAAAGAGCGCCGCTATGATGAATATGGACGCCGTCGCAAAAAGCGGCGGGCGGTCTTCCCTTGCAAGCATTTCCCATGCCCCATTACGTCGAGACCGGGCTCGACATGGTTCTCTTCTTCAGGCGCTGTTTTTCTGTAGCGCTTGAATGACTTGTTCTTTCGGTCCATCGGCAACGATCCGGCCTTGGTCGATGACAATAAGCCGTTCGGCCAACTCGAGCATGCTGAAGCGGTGGGTTGAGACGATCAGCGTCGTATCCCGGTCAAAAGCCGATTTGAGCTGTTTTATCAGCTGCCGCTCCGAGGCCAGATCCATCGAGCCCGACGGCTCGTCCAAGAAGACAATTTTCGGTTTGGTCAAAAGCAGTCGTGCAATCGCCACGGTCTGCCTCTGACCTCCGGAGAGATTGGTGCCTCGCTCGCCGACATTCATGTCGTAGCCGCGCGGGTGGCGAGAGACAAATTCATCGACGCCGGCGGCCTTGGCGGCTTCGATGATCTGCTCGTCGGTTGCTTCCGGATGTGCCATCAGGAGGTTTTCCTTGATGGTGCCCGAAAACAGATCGCCGGCCTGCGCGACAATGCCTACGGCGCGGCGCACCTCCGAAGGGTGATACTGGCGGATATCGATGCCATCCAGCAAAAGCTCTCCAGAGGTCGGCAGGAAAAGCCTGCCGATCAGCCGCCCCATCGTCGTCTTGCCCGATCCTATGCGGCCGATGATGCCGATCCGCTCTCCCGGCTTCACCGGGAAATTCAGGCCGGACAACACCTCGTTTTCCGAACCGGGATAGACGAACCCGACATTCTTGAACACCATCGCGCCGTTGCGGATGGGGCGGTTGACGAAGCCAACCGTGTCCGGCCGGTCCTCCGGCTGAGCCATGATCGAGTTCACCATCCTCAACGAGAGCATGGCCTGGCGAAACCTGGACAGGGTGATTGCGATCTGGCCGAGCGGAGCCACGGCACGGCTCGCCAGCATCACCGTTCCTATGATCGCTCCTGTCGAGACGTGCCCTTCGGAAAAGGCATAGGCGCCAGCCACGACCAGGGCGACGGTCACCAGCTGCTGAATGGCTTGGGTGATGTTTCCCGCGGCCGCCGAAAGCTGCTTGATCTTCTCGGATGTGTTGGCGGCGTTCTTCGAGTGCTCTCCCCATTTCCTCAAGAGATACGCTTCGGCGCGCAGCGACTTGATTGTTTCCAGAGTGGAAATGGACTCGACCAGCAGGGCCTGGCGTTGCGAAGCCTCGTTCATCGAGGCGGCCACCCGCTTGCCGATGCGCCGCTGCGTGACCAGGCCAACTATGACGGATGCGATGAAGGCCAGCGCCGGTATGATTACCAGCCATCCGCCGATCGCGTAGATGACGAGCAGAAAGACGAAGACGAAGGCCGTATCGATGAAGACGCTGATGGTGTTCGAGGTAAAGAACTCTCGCACGAACTCATATTGAGTGACCCGATTTGCGTATTCGCCGGTCGAGCCGGGGCGCGCCGACAGCGACGAGTTGAGCACCTTTTCGAACAAAAGATACGATATCCGAAGATCGGCCTTTCGTCCGGCATAGTCGATCAGCGAAGCCCGCGCCGTCTTCAGAAGCAGGTCGAACAGGATGACAGCGCCGATCCCGATCGCCAGCACCCAGAGCGTGGATATCGCCTTGTTGGGCAATATCCTGTCATAGACGTTCATGGTGAAGATCGGGGAGGCAATGGCCAGAAGATTGATGAATATCGCCGACAAGACGACCTTCGAATAGGTGCGCCAGAAAGCGCCCATCGTACCCGTCAGCCAATGGCGCCGTTCGATTTTCTGCGCCGAACCGACGTTCATTGCTTCGGTGGCGTTGGCGTAGGTGATTGAGAAGGACGCGCCGCCGCTGATGTAACTCGCGGCCAGCTCAGACCGGCCCATGGTCGTGCGCCCGTCTTCCTGCGGGGCGGTGAGATAGTCTCCGCCGTCGATCTCCGACAGCAAGGCAATGGGCAATTGACTGGCACGGAAGAGAATCGCCGGAAGATCGACACGACCGCTCAGGAAGTCGCGGTGATTGAACTCCTTGACCTCGAGGCCGATGCGCTCGGCAAGATGCCTGATCTCGGCGATCTCGATGCGCGTCTCTGAAACAGGCACCCCGGCAAAAAGCACGGTTTCCGCGCTCGGCCGGCCGAGATAGGCGGCAACCGCCGAAAAGCAGGCCTTGAAGGCCTCTTTAGGGGTCAGGATATTTGGCTGCTTGTTCACGACCCGTCCGCCAGGACTTCAGTCAAACCTCATTTCTTCCTTACCGGGGCCAGGATGTCGAAAGGCAGATCGTTCTTCTGCTCCGACGGCGTCCGTGCATAGGTTTCGGTCTCCGCTGTCGGCGGAACGGCAAACTCTGTCTGCGCATAGGCCGTGGCCTGTTTGGCCGGCTGAATATCCATCGTCTTCAGAAGCTGTCCCGTCGCTGCCAGCAGGCGATATTGGGCGAACAGCGAGGCATACGAGGCGGTATCGGCCAGCGTCGCCGTGTTGAAACGCGTATTCTGCGCGTCAAGCACGTCGAGCAGCGAGCGCTGCCCAACCTTGAACTGTTCGCGATACGACGCGACCAGCCTCTCATTGGTGGCGGCCTGCAGCTTCAGGGTCTTTGCCAGATCGGCTTGCCGGAAGCGGCGATCCCACGAAGTGCGGACAGCCTCCTCGATTTCGCGCAGGACCTGATGCAGGGCAAGCCGCTGTTCGCTGGTGCGACGGATCTGCTCCTGCTCATTGGCCTTGTCTATCCCGCCCCGATAGAGGTTCCAGCGCAACACCAGGCGCGCCTGCAGGTCGGATGTGTCGCCGTTGTCGCCGTCGATATCGTATCCGGCCCGTGCAGTGCCTTCGGCGACAATCGAAGGGCCGTATTTCGCCCGGGCCGCGTCGACCAGCGAGGCCGCAGCGTCGATATCGCTGTTGGCCATGTGGACGCGTGGGTTGTTCTGCCGCGCCAAGCCCAGCGCATCATCCAGCGATTTCGGCAGCGCAGCGGAAACATCGCCTGGCCTCGACGCATTGGTCAGCGGCTTCCCGACAGTCTTGAAGAACCGTATCCTCGAAGCCTCCAGCTCTTCCGAGGCTTCCTGCATGCGGGCCTTGGCCGCAAACAGCCGCTCCTCGGCCTGTTGCCGATCGGCTTCGTTCAATCCGCCGCCCGCAATACCTTCCTTGATGTCGTGGAGAATTGCTTGATGGAACCCCAGGTTTTTCTTCGCTTCGGTGACGATTGAACCCTGCAGCATATATTCAAGATAGTCCTGGACAACCGAGAGCCCGATGAATTCGGACCGCTCCAGCACGCGGAACGAAGCGCCATCGACCCGCGAGGCTTGACGGTTCATCTCGGCCCGCCTTGCGCCGCTGTCATAGACCGTCTGCGAAACCACGACATCGGCCTCGGTCGGATACAGGCTGTCCTTGTCGATGGAAAGCGCGCGGCGGGACGAGTTGTCGAGGCGGCGAGCCCCGGCCGATGCTTCCACGTCCACACTGGGAAGATAGAGCCCTTTCGCCTGACGCAATTCGAATTCGATCGCCTCGCGGTTTTCGATGGCCTGGCCGATCTCGGGATTGGACTCCACGGCGACCGCCATGGCTTCCTTCAGCGTCAGGGCATCGGCACTGCCGCAAGCCAGAAGCGATACCGTCACCAAAAGACCAAGGCGCTTGCCAATGGTCGAAGAACCTGTCGTCTTCATTTTCCCACCCACGTTTCCCGCGCCTTTTTTGAAGAGCGCTGCAACCCAAACTACCCCAGCTGGCTTTGCTCAATATCCGGCAAAATCGCATATTGCGTTAGTATTTACTGATTTAGTTATACTAGAAGGGGCGATTCCGAGCATAAGTTTGGGGAATGTAGCAAAAATGGCACATAACCCGAACCCGCTGAGGTTGTGAGTGAAGGCCGCCGGCGTGAACAAGGGCGCTGCAAGAAAGCGCGAAGTTCTTGGCAGCAGATTCCCGGTGGTGCGCGGAGGGGATCTTCGCCCGCACTTGCCGACCGTTGCCGATACAAATGCAAAACGTCCCGTTAAGTCTCGCGCAACCCATGTGGCGTAATCTGCCGCCAGATTGCGAGGGCATCATGAAGCGCAAACCACTCTTACTTTTCGCCTTTCCGGCTTTTGTCCTGCTGATCCTGGCGACAGAGCGAATAGCCACGGTCCTGCTCGGAACCTATCCAGCAAGCGCCGATATGTGGAGGATCTGGCTTGCCTTGCACCCGTCGTCCGGCATGTTCTGGCAACAGGTCGATTTCTATCTGGCGGGGTCGATGGGCCTGGACTTTGCCTTGCTGGGCGCCGTCCTGGGAGTCTGCTGGGTGGCATGTCGGGCCAGAAGCTCGGCGGCTTTCTTTCTTGCCAACCATGGCACCTTGATCGTCGCGGCATCGATGATTTTCATCGGCGGCCACTCGCAGACCGCGAGCACCATTGCCGCGTTTACAGCGCCGAGCGGTTTTCAATTCTCACTGGTGATGGACTTCACCTGGCTGAACGGCCTGCTGTCGGTCATGGGAGTGGCGGCGTGCGCCTATTGTCACTTTGCCTATCTGGGTGAGCTCAGGATGCGCGTTGAATCGCGGCGTGTCCGGGTTCTGGCACTGCAGAGAGATTTCTAGCCGGGCGCCGGCCGTTCGCCGCGCTGTACCGCCAGTGCAGACCCTAAAGCGCGTCGCGCCGAAACGGATTCAGACGACACGCTTCAGTTTTTTGTTTCCATGCATGCCGTTGTGCCAAAACCGAGATCACTTTTGGGCGGCAATGCATCAGTTTATCTTGTGGTAGGTGACCTTGCCCTCGGGGGATACGATCCGCTGATAGTTGGAGTTTGGCGCCGGAGGCAACGCCGGAGCCGGCTTCCTTCGAGCTGCCCGCGGCAGGTCCTCGATAGCAGGCTGGGCGTCCGGTTCGGAGGCGCTGGCAACTGCCGCCGGCGCTTCGACGGGCGGGGAAAGCTCGACGACGCGCGGCTCGTCGCCACCGTGATTTCCCGACATTTCGGGTGCCTGCCGGGCGATGTTGGCGTTGACCTCGCCGAAGCTCGCCCGCAGCCGATCATCCAACGCCTCGAACCGGCTTTGAAATCCGTTGTTGACCGTATCCAGCCGCGCGCTCATTCGCTGCTCGAACTGGCCGAGGTCCTCCAGCCGCGCCTCAAGCGCGCGCAGATCGTTGATGCCACGATAGAGATAGACGGCCGCGGTGGCGTTCAGAAGAGCAAACAGCGTCAGGCCGACACAAACGGCAACGGCAAGTCTGGACCGGCTCTTCTCCTTGTCGAGCAATAACGGTTCTACCGCTGCCACCAGTTCGTCCGGATCGCTGATCGTCGTCATTGGACCACCACCTTGGTGCCGACCGGCACGCGCCTGAAAAGATCGATGACATCGGTATTGGTCAGGCGAAAACAGCCCGACGTCCCGTCGAAACCCACGCCGGAAGGGTCGTTGGTGCCATGGATGCGATACAGCGTGTCGCGACCATCCCGTAGCAGATAGAGCGCCCTGGCGCCGAGCGGATTGTACGGCCCCGCGGGAACCATCTCCGGCAACTCCGGCTGCCGGGCACGCATTTCCCTGGGCGGCCGCCATTCGGGCCATTCCGTCTTTGCACCCACCTGGACCGTACCCGTCCAGCCAAATCCATCCCGTCCGACACTGATCTGGTAGCGTAGCGCCTTGCCCTGGCCGGTCACCAGGTAGAGCGCTTTTTCCTGCTTGCGGATGATGATGGTTCCAACGTTCTCGGCGGTGGGAAACGCCACCATCTTGCGCAGGCTGGGGCCCATGGCCGGCAATGGCGGGCGGCTGCCCGCCGACGCGATCTGTGCGGCGGCAAGCACCAGCGCCAGGCCGACAAGGCAGGCGGCTGCCAGCCGAAAGCGGGGATGGCTAGCGGGCCGCATCGCCGAGCCGCTCCCGGAACATCTTCTTCAGATCCTTGTTGAAGCGCGCCCGCCCATCCACTTCCGACGGCAGCATCGCGCGATTCAAGGCGTCGGCCAGCAGCGCATTGTCGAGGGCGACCGACTTGATGTGCGGCGCCTTGAAGATCTTCTCCAGTTCGCTGCGCGAGAAGTGGTTGCCGAACCATTTGCGCTTGTGCTTGTTGGCCACCAGGGTGATGTTGACGGCATTGCCGCGCAGCTCACGGATCTTCTTGTAGAGCCGTTTGCCTTGCCGCAGCGAAGCGACATTGAGTTCGAAGACGATGAAAATCTCGTCGCTCGTCGACAGCACGGAATCGTGCCAGGGCGTTTCGAGGTTGGGCAGGTCGATGACGATGTCGTCGAACCGGTAGGCGACAAGGTCCAGCAGCCGGAAGACGAAATCGGCGCCCTGCGGCTCGAATGGCAGTTGCGGCCGCTCGAAGGCATAGAGGGTGAGGCCGGACGGTCGCGACAGCTTGATGACGTCCATGAGCTCGACATCGAGCCGATCCGGCTGGCCGATTATGCCGGCAAGATCGAACTGGTTGAACAGGTTGAGATAGGCGCCGCAATTGGCGCTCTGGAAATCGAGATCGACCAGGCAGGTCGATGCCGCGCGTTCGGCCGATTTCGAGGCCAGGAACTCCGCCGCCGAGAGCGCCAGCGTCGTGGCACCCGCGCCGCCGCTGGCGCTGATGAAGGTGATGATGCGGCTCTTCGCCCCCTGGCTGCCGGTGTCGTGGAAGGTGACGGCGTTCAGCAGTTCCTTGCCGTCGAGCGGCTTGTGCAGCCAGTCGGAGGCGTTCATGCGCACCAGCACGCGCGTCTGCTCCGAGGTCAACTCATTGGAAACCGCGATCAGCGGCACGGTCGCCCACAGCGCGCGCGCCTCGACGATGCCAGGACTGGCGAGCAATTCGCCATCGCCGAGATCGAGGATGACGATGCCCGGGCGCGTATCGGCGGGCGGCCCCTTGAGGAAATCACCGGTCGCCGAGATCCGCACGTCATAGATCGCCAGCGCATCGAGCCGCGTTGTGACATCCCGCTTGAAATTCGGATCCGACGAAAACAGCGCGACCTGCTTTCGCTTGGTGGGCAGAACCTTGGTGTTGATGGCGTTCATGGCGATGTACTCTTCAAATCTTCGCCCGTAACCGTGCTGAGCATCGAGGGCATGGCCATATTATCTAGCCCGAGCAGTCCGCCCAGGAAGAAAAAGTGGTAATTCACGTTCTGTAGGCTGACGGAGATGGTCGGCACCGAGCCTCCCAAACGGGTCTGATATCCAAGGCCGGTGGCGGTGTATCGGATAACGACGTTCGCGGGCAGCAGAAATGGGAAGAAATGGCACATGCCTGGCCGTTGTCCCGTGGCAAGACCAGGACAGGTACCCGCGCCGGTCGCGTCACCTTGAAAGATTCGATTGAAATTTGCTGCCGTCCAGACGCCAGCAACACAATTCGCTCCGCTGCAACTGCAAGTCGAAGTCGCGCCGTCGCAGATATAGTCAAAAGAACCGGCCACCACAGGAGCTCCTGGCGTCGTGGTTGCACCAGCCGTCGAAATTTGCGGTGCGATCGGGTCGGAAATGGAGGCTAATCGTGCTCCCGCCTGCACTGCCTTGGTCGCGCCGTTCCACTGGTAGAGCGCGAAACCGAAATCGACGAAGCCGAGGGTGAGAGTAAGCAGCAGCGTCATCGCGATGGCCATCTCGACCATCGTTGTGCCGTCCTCTGATGTTACGAACCGTCTAAACATCATCAAAATCGGATCAACCGCTCCTGATGACTGCCGCCGAGCGTGATTGAGCCGACGCCGACGAGCGACAGCATGCCTAAGTCGCTGTAATGGAAGCTTGTGGACGCGGTGACGATGCATACCTGCGACGTAGTGGAAAAATATAGAACAGTGCCGTTGGCGGCGATCGTGTTCTGGCATGTAGCGGGATCGGCGATGCTTACTGTCACATCGGACTTCTTCCAGCCGTCGACGCGCTTGAGATCCGTTGGTTGCCCGTTTATCTTGCCATATACAGCTATGCTTGCTGCAATATCGGCGCAGTCGATGGCCGCCAGGTTAGCGTCGGTATACAACTGACTGTTGCAGCGGGCGGCGAAGCGGGCTGCGTCGGTGAGCCCGGCCTCCACCAGAAATTTATCATGGATGAAGCGGCCGAATTCGAACACGCCCGCCGAGAGCAGCACCATCAGCGGCGCGACGAGAGCCATCTCGATCAGCACGGTGCCGCGCTGTTCCAGACAAAATCGTCTTAGATAGCGAGGAAGCATTTTTGTCATTGCCCTCACCGGTACAACTGCGCTTCGTCACGCAGGAAATTGTCGAGCGTGCTTTGTCCGCCACGGCCTGTGATGTCGACGAGTTCTACAAAGACCGATCCTCCGCTTGCCGCGCCCGCAACTGGCTCTGTCATGAAGAAACTTGCGAAGGCTTCGACCGGAAGGTTGGTGCTATTGCCGCTTAGATTGTTGCCGGCAGCCTGCAGCGCATTGCAGTTGAGGATCGCTCCATAAAGCAAGCGGCGATCGACTGAGGTGACCGGCGGCTGGCATGCGTTGGGAGGTGTCCCCACCTCGCCGCCCGCGGAAGCTGTTCCGACCAGATTGTTCGCGTTTTCGTATTTATAGACCTGATAGCGGGTCGGCTTTGTGGTATCCCAGGAAGCGGGATAGCCGGCTGCACCGAAATTGGCGCTCCAATAACCGGATAAATTCCAATTTCCGTCACCCATTCGGCCGCCCATATAGGGTGTAGTCGCATCGCGGGGCAGGCCCATGTTGGGCGCGCCGAATGTCAATTGGTTATAGGAAGGGCACTGGTTGCCGTTGCCGTTGCCGTTGCCGTTGCCCCCCGGGATAGCTCCCTTTCGGACATTCGACGCGGGACCATATTCGGCACTGTTGAAGGCATTTCCGCTGGCCTGGATGCCAAAGCGGACGTTAAATGCGTCCTGCACCGGACCGTTGTTCTGGCCGGTCTTCGTGCTTACGCCCTGCGCCGAGTAGCAGCCGCGAGGCGTCGACGTGGCTATCGTTTCGGCAAGCGCCTGCGCGCCGTGACCGACATCATCCGGCGGTTGCAGGAACCCGAAATTGCCAGGCCCGTAAGCGGCATTGTTGCCCACCAGCCGAAGTTCGATAAGCCGGCGATGGACCGCTGGGTCCGTCGCTGCCTGTTCGAGCGTCACACCACCCGCCGAATTGGTGCCGTTTACCATCTCGTATGGGTTGCACATGAAGACTGGTGTGTAGTTGCAGACGCCGGATGTGAAGCCCGCTACCGAAACAGCTCCGAAAGTGAAGCCATTGGCAGCCGTGTTCCCCCCAATAAAAGAGATCGGGAAGATGGTTGTTAAAGTTTCGGGTTGGGCTTCCACCATGATGAAGCGAGTCACGGATGCTGAGGCCGCATAGTTGGCCGACGTAATCAGGTCGGAATCGTTTGCGGGGATACTCGCCAGAAAACACCATGATATTTGCCCTCTTGAGCGGCAGGCCGAATAGGTCGCATTGACACTGGTCGTGCCACTGCCCGGCAGGGTGACGATGCCTCCATCGGAGAATGTGGTGGTGTTCGAAATCAGATTTCCGAGGGCGTTCTCGGCGCGAGCCCATGCATCGGTTCTGCCGTTCAACTCGGCCGCGGCGGCAAGCGCCAACGCGTCAGTGCCCTTTTGTATATCATTGTGCAGGTTGTTGATCCGGCTCATGTCAATCGCCAGCAGGGAAAAGCCGATGATCGCCGGCAGCGTGACGCTGAACAAAATCAGCGCTATTCCCCTCTGATCGTGCCAGAACGCGCGAAGAATCCGCAACATGGCCCTGCCCTTTACTTTCCCTTGCGCCAAGATCCTCGTCTTGCTTAGCGCTGAAGTCGCATCCTTCCGTTCAATTTGACGGTGTGGTCACACCCGACCCGCCGACATTGACCGTGATCGCCGGCGGCGGCGGCGGCGGCGGCGGAAATTTGTAGTTGTGCGCAACAGCGGCGGCGCGCGTGCCGTCGCCTTCGATATGTGTGTTTCTGGAGGCCGGATTGAGCGGATCGACCGTCTGCAGCATCGAGTTGAACTTCTGCGTATCACCGGCAGCCAAGGTCACCGTGTCGTAATGGTTCAGATAGTCCGCGGCGCAGCCCGAAAGCGCACCGGCGCACAAGAGAATGATCAAGACGCTATTTCTTGACATAGAGCATCTTGTCCTTCGATTTGAAGTCGAGCATGTGGCCATAGGGGCCGGTGACGCCGTCGCCGGTTTCATATTTCCGGATCATGTCCTTGTTCACCTCGAGCTGGCCGAGCAGGAAGAATTCCGGATCATTCGCTGGCCGCGTCTTGTCGAAGGGCGTCGCCAACTGCTCGCCAGGCTTCACTGGCCGCACGAGATGCGGCGTGACGACGACGACCAGTTCGGTCTCTTCCTTTTGGTTGCTCGAATTGCGGAACAGCGCCCCGATGACAGGCACCTGGCCGAGCCATGGCACCTGGTTCTGAAGCTTGGTGGTCTTGCTGGACAGGAGCCCGCCGACCGCGAAGCTCTGGCCGTCGCGCAGCTCGACGACTGTCGACAGTTTGCGATTGGTGAAAATCGGATCGCCGGCGGTGGTGAAGCCGGTCAGATCGCTGACCTCCGGCGCCAACTGGATGTGGATCTTGTCGTCGGCGAGCACGATCGGCGTGAACAGAAGATTGACGCCGAACTGCTTGTATTCGATCTGAACCTGGCCGTTCTTGTCGACGCTGCGGATAGGCACCTGGCCACCGGCGTTGAAACTGGCCGGTTCGCCGGAAAGCGTGGTGAGGTTTGGCTCGGCAAGCGTGCGTACCACGCCCTTTGCCTCGAGCGCTTCGATATACAGGTCGACCTTGATGTTGCTGTCGATGACACGCGTAAGCAACGCCCCGAATGGAGTGGAGTTGGAGAGGAGGCCGCTGAGCAGATCCCCGGTGCCGAGCACTACGTTGTCTTTGTCAACTGCCGCGATGCCGGTTCCGACTTGAGTCGTGCCTCTGCTGTTCGTGGTCTTGATTGACACGCCGAGATCACGGCCGGCGTTGCGCTTGGCTTCCAGCACACGCACTTCGAGATTGACCTGCTGGCTGTCGTCGACGGTGACGGCATTGATGATGGCGTCGGGGCCATATTGCTGGGCCACTTCCATGATTGCCGCCAGTGTGGCGCCGTCCTTGACATGGCCGCCAAGCCGCACCCTGCCGTTGACCGAGCCGATCTCGATACGCGACCTTGGCGAAACCTGGCGGATCGCCGCCGCCATGTCGCTGACGTCAACGCCGACCTCGATCTGGATGACGCCGAGCGAGCGCTTGTCCGTGGAGAAGAGATTGACCGTGGTGGTGCCGGCGCCCTTGCCGATGACATAGAGCGTGCGGTCGGTCATCGGCTGGGCATCGGCGATCTTCTCGTCGCCGACGACGATGTCGCCGAGATTGGCATTCACCTGGATCGTCACCGATTGCGACATCGGCAGGAAGACGCGATGGACGCTGGGGCTCGACACGTCGATGAAGCGGTCGGCAGCATCGGCCGCAAGGCTCGATAGCAACAGCGCCGCCATACAGGACAACGCGGCCGCCGCCATCCTCCAAAAACCCTGCATCCCCGTCTCCCCAATCGCTGCCAGTGGCAGCCCAATTTCGTTCGCCGCGCCTTTGTTATGGTTGTCGCGGCACGTCATATGTCTCGAGCTTCACGCCCCGGAAAACGCCCACCGTCACCTGTGCCGGCGGAGCGGGCTGTACATATTTGACCACTTCCTTGACGACCTCGTGCACTTCGGGCGCCGAGGCCACAACCGGCACCGGCTTGACCTTGCTCAACTGGTCGAGCTTGTTGCCCACCCGGTCCACGGCCTGGGCCAATCCCGCGATCTTGTCGTCGGCGCGCTTGCGGTCATCTTCTGTATGCTTGCGCTCCTCGGCGGCCGCGGCGTCGGCCGCCGCCTGTTTCTCGAGTTCGGCCTGCCGCTTCGCAACATCGGCCGGCGTTTCGCCGGTCAGGTCCGAGAGCGTCACCCGTTCCGTCATCTCGCCCTTGCTGGCGGCGGCCTGGCGAAGCGCCAGCGAGAGCTGGCCGGCGCCGGCCGCCAAGGTGAGCTTCTGTGCATCCTTGGTGCTGGCCTCGAGCGTTACCGCCTTCACCACAGTCGGACTGTCCTTGCTCTCATCGGCAACCTGGTCGACGGCAAGCACCTTCATGCCCTGCAACAGCACGTCGACAAAGCTCTTGTCCGCCCCGTCACTGTCGCGCACCGTGCGAGTCAGCAAAACATCGACGCGGTCTCCCGGGAAGACGAAGCCGGCGACGCCGAGCACATCGTTGACCCGTATGGAAACAGCTTTCATCCCTTCGCCGAGCACCGCTGAAAGCGTGGCGCGCTGGCCGGGACCCGTGATCTTGGTGGCGAGTATCGGTTCGTTGACGCCGATTGTTTGGAGGGCCTGTCTTGCACCTTCACCAGCCAGTGCTTCCTTCGTTGTCTTGAAGGCGCCTGTTGGAATCGCACCTGCCGGCCATGCGATTTCGCGCAGCTTGTCTACCGAAAGCGCGTCACCGAATTTCAGCGGCACCGCTGCAACCACCACAGTGTCCCGCTGGGTGCCATTTGCTTCCGCCATGGCGCTGCGCTGACCGGCCAACCAGATGTTGGCAAGCACCACCGCCAGCACGCCGAAGACGCCGGCGAGGACGATCATAATAAGCGTGTTGGCGCGCATGGACCCGACCCCCAAAATCCATAATGCGGGAGTTCACCCGCTAACGATGATGTCAGGCCCGGTTCGGACGACCCGGGCCTGAATTCACAACTCAACTGGTGGCGGCGGCGCAAGTGGTATTGCCAGCAGCACCGTGACCATTGAGCGCACTGCAAAGCCCGGTGAACTGACCGGTTACCCATATGCCGATTCCAATGATGATCAGGATCGACGCGGCGGCGATAATACCGATGAGGATGGAATATTCGACCATAGCAGCGCCGTTTTCGTCGTCGCGGAACTGCCGGGTCATCGTCATGAGCTTCTTCATGTCAATTTCTCCCTTTGGAGGTTGAACCCGACGAGACAGAGCCAAGGATGAACTCCATACCCAAGCATCCCCCGTCCTCTCGATCCTAGGTCCCGAGAAATTGCGGAGTCAAACGGGATTAACGGTTCCTTAACTTCCCAATACATGAACTCTCGAGTTGAGCGCGGCCTTAAATTTGAGCAAGAGCTTGATTCGTTTAATTTTTCAAGCGTCCTTAACCATTCGTTCACAATTATGCATTCGATCTAATGCAGCGCTATCTACTTTAGCCATACGGCATACTCCTTTATATCTAAGGGGTTATAGCCAGATATGGAATGGATGCCGATGCCGGAGCACGCAAGGGCCTGGGAGGCTCCAAAGCTTAGTGGAAAACTCATGTTTGGTGATGTGGGGACGGGAAATAAAAACGATATTTTTCTGGTGCGCTCCTTAACTATGTTGAAAGTAATGGCGGTACGTGAGGCGCCCCGGCGCTTGTGCGTCGCTTGGTTAACGGTTAGTTTCCGCTAATATGCGCTAGAGGGGATATAACGGATTATGCTGGGGCGGTTTATCAAAGGACCAAGCGAGCAGCAGACCGCGACAAAGGTCGAGGCGCTGGCTGTTATACCCGTTCTTCCGGCCATTTCTCCAACTGCTGATATTGAACCCCATGGCGAGGACTTCCTGACGCTGAAAGTCGAGCTTCATCGCCATCTCATTGACCGTTTCAACCTGACTGCGCTGGAAACCGCATCCAAGGACGAGATACTGAACGAGATCCGGCCGATCGTTCGCGAATTCGTGCGCAGCCGCAACGTGCCGCTGAACGCGCGCGAGCTAGACCAGCTAACCAGCGACACCGCCGACGAGATGCTAGGGCTCGGGCCGATCGAGCCGCTGCTCAAGGACGATTCGATCGCCGACATCTTGATCAATACGCACAAGCGCGTCTTCATCGAGCGCCGTGGTGTGATCGAGGAAACCTCGATACGCTTCCGCGACGAGGCGCATCTGCTTCGTATCATCAACAAGATCGTTTCCGCCATCGGCCGGCGTGTCGACGAATCGGCGCCGATGGCAGATGCCCGGCTGGAAGATGGCTCGCGCGTGAATATCGCGGTGCGACCGATCTCCGTGGATGGCCCGCTGGTGTCGATCCGCAAATTCTCCAAGAACCCCTATTCGCTCGAACGGCTGATGGCGTTCAACTCGATCCGCCAGCCGATGGTCGATCTGCTGCGCATCGCGGTGCAGGCGCGCAAATCGATCCTCGTTTCGGGCGGCACCGGCAGCGGCAAGACGACGCTGCTCAACGCGTTGTCGAGCTATATTCCAGCCACCGAGCGCCTGATCACTATCGAGGATGCGGCCGAACTGCAGTTGCAGCAGCCACATGTCGGCCGTCTTGAGACCCGCCCGCCCAATGTCGAAGGCAAGGGCGAGGTTCGCCAGCGCGAACTGCTGAAGAATGCGCTGCGCATGCGGCCCGACCGCATCATCGTCGGCGAGGTTCGCGGCGAGGAGGCGTTCGACATGCTGCAGGCGATGAACACCGGCCATGAGGGCTCGATGACCACAATCCACGCCAACACGCCGCGAGACGCGATCTCCCGGCTCGAACAGATGGTGGGTATGGCTGGCATGCCGATGACCAATGACTCGATCCGAGCGCAGATAGCGTCGGCCATCGACATCATTGTACAAACGCAGCGTCTTTCCGACGGCGGCAGACGGGTTATTTCAATATCGGAATTGACCGGCATGGAAGGCAATGTCGTCCAACTCCAGGAACTTTATCATTTCGTTCGGCGCGAGGTAACGCCGGAAGGCAAGATCGTAGGAGATTTCCGTGCCACCGGCATCCGCCCACGTTTTGCCCAGGAAGCGGCAACGCTTGGCCTTCACTTTTCCAAGGACGCCTTCAATCCCCAGGCGCCTCTTTAATGCCTACCGGTCAGACGCTCCTCTACTTCATCTATGTGCTGGCAGCGGCATCAGTGATCCTTGCCGCCGAATCGCTCTATGTGTCTTATTCTGGGCGGCGGCTCAGAACGGGCACGATCAATCGGCGGCTCAAACGACTGGGCGAGGAGGCGCCGGCGGAAAAGAGTCTTCAGGGCCTGTTGCGCGAACGTGGATTGACGGACACCGGCGATTTTATTTTTCGCGCGATCGGGTTGAACCGGCTTTATACACAATCGGGTATCACTGGCAGTCCGATAGCCTTTGCCGGCATGTTCGCTCTGGCCGGCCTCGTTTTGGCGCTGGCATCGTCGTTGCTGTTGAATTTCTCGATCGTCATCGCGTTGATCATCTTTTTCTTCATCGCCTTGGTGCTACCATTGCTCGTTCTCCGGCGTGCCCGCAACAAGCGAATCCAGAAATTCGCCAGGCAACTGCCAGACGCACTCGACATGATCGTGCGTTCATTGCGTGCCGGACACCCGACATCGGTGGCAATTGCCCTTGTCGCCCGGGAAATGCCCGATCCGCTCGGCACAGAATTCGGGATAGTCGCCGACGAAATCACTTTCGGACTCAGTCTTGAAAACGCGGTTCGGAAACTCTCGCAACGCGTAGGCTTCGAAGGCCTGCATCTGCTTTCGGTGTCACTCTCGATTCAGGCCAAGACAGGCGGAAACTTGACCGAAATTCTCCACAACTTGTCGTCGGTGTTGCGCGAAAGACAGAAGCTGCGGATGAAGATCCGGGCGCTTTCAGCCGAGGGCCGTGTGTCGGCGTGGATCATTTCGCTGTTTCCGGTTGTGATGTTCCTGATTCTTCAGGTCCTTGCCCCGGCTTATTACGGCGGCATCTCGAACGATCCCGCCGTCGTTCCAGCTTTTGTGGTTTTCGGGACATGGGCGCTCTTGGGCGACTTCATCATGTATCGAATGGTCAATTTCGACTTTTGAAGGGAGCGAGCCATCAATCTGCTTTCGAACATCCAGGACGTAAGCCTTCTGATCTCAATTGCCGTTTTTTTAGCGGCAGTGGCGCTTTTCCTGTTCGGGGCCCTTATCCTGTTACCGGTACTGCAGACTCGAAGGCTGGTCACGCAGAGCCTTATGGCGGAGGGAATCGCTGACCGTCGTTCGCTTGCCGGTCAGGAACAACTCGCCCGGATATCGGCACAGCGGCCGGTTGACGCTTATTTCCGAACGGTCGAGAAGGAGCGGGGGGAGCCAAATGCGCTTGAGGCCAAGCTCTTTCGTGCCGGTTTCTATCAGTCAAGTGCCCCTCTTATCTACACCTTGTCACGCATCGGTGCTGTCGGAGTTGGCTTTTTAGGCGTCTATACGCTCCTGTCGCGCATACTGCCCCCATATTTGCCTGGCTTTGTCGCACTAGCCGCCGCTGCCTTGTTCGGGCTTGCATGCCTGGTCGTTCCGAGCGTCATGCTCGATCGATTCGAGAATGCCCAGAAGCATATCTATCGCCGCAGTTTCCCAGACTTCATGGATATGATGATCACCTGTGCCGACGCCGGCATGAGCCTGGAGGCGGCAGTCGAGCGAGTCAGCACCGAAATGGCTGGCACCCACAAATGGCTCGGCATCCAGCTTGCGATCATGAATCTGCAATTGCGCGCGGGCAAGCCGCTACGAGAGGCGTTGCGCGAGCTCGCTGACCGCGTCGGACTTGAGGAAGCTAGGGCCTTGGCGGTGCTATTCCGCCAATCGGAAGAACTTGGCACCAGCCTGACGGAAGCGCTGCGTGTCTATAGCGACGAAATGCGCAGCCAGAGAATCCTGCATGCCGAGGAGCGAGCAAATGCTCTGCCAGTCAAAATGATGGTCCCATTGGGGCTGTGCATCTTTCCTGTTGTGCTCATGGTCATCATGTTGCCAGTGATCATTCGCATGAAAGGCGTTTTCTTCTAAATGGGTATATGCTTTGATTCTAAAATAGAGTCGCAGGACTCTCGGGGGATAAAATGACAGGGCCAATGCGCCTCGCAACTGTCGTCGTTGCAAGTCTGTTGACGGCAGCCCTTGCCGGCTGCCAGACAAATGGTGCGGACACCACAGGCGGTGTCGTGCGCACCAATGAACCCTCGAAAGGCGATGTCACGTCCTTTGGCGATGCGTTCGACGGATTGAAGACGGTCAGTAACGTCGAATACTACGCCTCGGATCAGGCCGTGGCCGAAGCCAAGAACCAGTTCCGCGCGGAAAATTACGGCAATGCCGGCGCGCTGTTCTTCAAGGCGACGCAACTGGCGCCCAATGATGGCGGCGCCTGGATGGGATTGGCCGCATCGTGCGACCGGATCCACCGTTTCGACCTTGCCGACCGGGCCTACAGCAGGGCCTTCCGACTGGTTGGCGCTTCGCCCGAATACTACAACAATGTCGGCTATTCCTATCTGCTGCGTGGCAAACTGCAGGACGCCCGTGCGAATTTTCTCAAGGCTTATGAGCTGGCACCCAACGATCCGACCGTGGCCAACAATCTGAAGCTGCTGTCGTCGAGCGTGCAGAACATCGAGCGCTAGTATGCTGCTTGTCGAGGCACTGCTGCTGAAGGCCCTCGCCATCCCTCTGCTCGCCAGGATTGCGTGGCTCGACTTCACGACGCAGAGGATTGCCAATCGCGATGTGCTGCTACTGCTGTGCCTGGGGGCGGGATCGCTGTTGTTGTTGATGCTCCGATCCGGGTCGTGGTGGGACATGGGCTTGAGCGCGTCTGCCGGCCTCGTGCTGTTTCTTGCCTTGTTCCCATTCTGGGTCTTGCGCAAGATCGGAGCCGGCGACGTCAAGCTGATAGCGGTCGTTCCTTTTCTGACCGGCGGCAAAGACCTCGCCGTTTTTTCCGCGCTGCTACTGGTTTTCGCCCTCGTCACTGCAGGGATCATGAAAAATCCGCTCCTGCTGCCCGCAGGCGCCTTCCGCCTCTACGTTCAGCATCTCGACCGCAAAGGCGTTGTGCCGTTCGGCGTGCCAATCTCGGTCGCGGCGATCTGCACGACAGCCCTCCTGATCTACGAAAGTGTGGTGTTGGCGAGCAGTTCTGGAATCCTGAATCAGCTTAACTGAACGGCGGCAGCCCGCTCTGCTGTGCGAAGCGCGGGCCATCAGCCGCATTCACAGGCAACGTCAACCAAAACGCAAACGTTGCGCTGTGCGGGCTGAGTGCGATCGCCATTACGGCTGAAATTGCAATCGAGAGCGGCGCCAGGACACGAAGCACGGGAAGAAGGTTTGGCATTTGGCCACGATAAGTCGGACAGATTAACCAAAAGTTGAGACGGCATAACCGTTAACTCTTTGGAAACCATTTTCTTGTCGGGGCGCGGAAGTGATGTTTCAATGACTGCTTAAGGAGGGGATGAAAATGTTGAACGAGGATTTTTTCGGCCGCATTGCCATCATCTTTGCCATGTCGGTTTTGGCGACGTCCAGCGCGATGCCTCTGCTCCTCTATTTCCGTCAGGATACCTCAGCAAGTTCGCTGGCAATCGTTACTCAACTGGCGTCAACCGTGTTTCTGTCGTTGCAGCTTGTGATGACAATCGTCCGCCTTCCGCCAAAGGGAACTGCGCAGGGAATTGAACCGAGAGTAACCTCGGTAGCTGGGACATTTTTGATCCTGCTCGCATTGAACCTGACGCCGGCATTGCAAAATGAGGCGGCTCAAGTGACGGCTCTCTGCTTGGTCTTCATCGGTACGGCCAGTTCGATTTTCTGTCTCTATTGGCTGGGCCGTTCCTTCTCTCTCATGGCGACGGCTCGACGCTTGGTTACCACTGGCCCGTATTCGATTGTCCGGCATCCGCTTTACATCTGCGAGGGGGTATTCGTCCTCGGGATGATCCTCTCGCATTTTTCAATGCTGATGGTGGCCTTGGGTGCGGTTCAGTTCTTTTTGCAGTATAGACGCGCGAGAAATGAAGAATCCATTCTTCAGCAAACCTTCCCAGAGTACGACGATTACGCGCGGCGCGTCCCCATGCTCTTGCCGCGGTTCCTTGGTGGCGCCATACCAAGCGGCCAATAATCAGGACTCGCCCTGTTGATCTGGTCTTTGCAAGTGCTTCGCTTCGTTGCCGCGCTGATGGTCGTATATGTCCACGCAGCGCAGACTGCCGTTAAGGCCACCGGATCCAATGGCCTGTTACCTCACGATTTGCAGGTGGTCGGCTTCGCGGGCGTAGACATCTTCTTCGTCATATCAGGGGTGATTATTGCTAAGACGGCACCTGGTCTGACTTGGCGATCTTTCGCTTGGAGACGATTCCGGCGCATTGTTCCGCTCTACCTGCTGATCAGCATCCCCTATGCGATCGTCGCCTATAAAACCGGCTTCGGCTGGCGGGACGCGGCGGCGACGCTCTTGCTATGGCCGGCTACCGATCAAATGACCGCGCCAGCACTGCCTGCGGCCTGGACACTGTGCTTCGAAATGCTGTTTTACGCTGCCGCGACAATCGTTCTGGTCGACCGGCGACTGCTGTCGGGACTCCTCGGTATCTTCGGCCTCGCAATGATGTTTCGTTCGGTGGGTCCGGTGCTGCAGTTTCTTGGCAACCCGCTGATCATCGAGTTCGGTTTCGGCGTCGTTCTCGCCTATGCGCCTAGGTGGAAACCGGCGGTGTGGTGCCTGCCGATCGGCGCCGCGGCTATGATAGCCGTCGGATTCATTGGGATAGCGCCGCAAGGGGGAACGATGGAGTTCCTCGCCGGCGATAACGGCTTCCAGCGCGTGCTGGTCTACGGCCTCCCTGCGGCGATGATCGTCTTCGGCACGATGCAGATCGACGCGAAGCCGAGCGTCTGGACGGTTTTCGGTGATGCCTCCTATATGCTCTATCTGATCCACACTCTGCCGATAACGCTGCTTCTGATGGTGTGGACCGCTTTTCCGATTCCTCCGGACCTTATCATCGTGATCGGCACTGCCACATCAGTTCTTTTCGCTTGGCGGATGTACATTCGGTTCGAGTTGCCGCTGCGCAAATTCCTTCGTCGGTATGATCCCCATCTGAAGACTGGCCGCCATCCTCAATCGGCTTAACTTGAAGGCGGCCCGGCTGCTGGAGCTTGGGGTGGGGGGCAGCAGCCGGGCCTTGCCGGCTTTGAAGTCCGGCATATTAGCGTGATCTAATGTTGCGAAATACGCAATAGCGGCCCCTCGATTATCCCGCTCAATTATCAGAGGTCGGACGCATCGACATCGAGCGCTTCATGCCGGGTCGCCCGCGGCAAAACGGGCCGAACACGGTTTTGAGAAAATCCACCAAACCTCTCACGTCTTGAGTGAAAATCCTTGGTGTGACCGTGTGCCAACCGTCAGGCTGAAATTCGACCATTTGCATCCCACGAATGTACGAGGGCCAAGAAGCCATAATGGAGTGACAGGCCGCTCTCGGAAAGCTCGGCGCACCCTGGCGCTGAATCGGCGCGATGGCGGAGAGGGAGGCGCTAGCACTGTTGCGGTCGCCATCGTTCCATGTGGTATCTATAGGGCCCCTGCCGTCTCCGATTTCTCCTTTGATATCAGGTGGTTGGTTTAGGTAGACTGGGCGTTGCCTGTTCCTGCCAGTTAGCAATTGGACCGAGTGGTTCTTTGCGATCTCATCGATAGTGGTGGGAAAACTGGTGGGAAAACTGGTGGGAAAGTCACGAGAGCGGATGGCGCCGTCAACTCGCAACGAAAGAGCGCAACATGAACACCACTCAATCACGAAACCGCCGTCGGCTGACTGCCAGGGAAGTCGAAACACTGGGAACCGGTGAGCACAGCGACAATTGCAACGGCCTCTATCTAACCGTCGGCAACCCCACCAATGGCAACCCGAAAGGCTCCCGCAGCTGGATCGTCCGCTTCACATCCCCAGCAACAAAGAAGCGGCGCGTAACCGGCATCGGCAGCGCGGACCAGGGAAAGGCCGGCAGCTTGAGCCTTCTGGAAGCGAGGGAAACGGCCGAAGACATCATGCGGCAAGTCCGCGCGGGCATCGATACCATCGAAGCCGAGAAGGCCGCTGCCGTGACGCAACAAGTCCAGCAGGAGGAACAAGCCAAGGCCTCTACGACGTTCGGGGACTACGCTGACAAGGTCCTGGCGGACATCAAACGCAAGTTCAAGAACACGAAGCATCAGAAGCAGTGGGAAATGACCCTGCGCGACTATGCAAGGCCTCTAAACGACATCCCGCTTGCGGATATCACACAGGACGACATCATGCTTGTTTTCAATCAGGTGCCGAAGTCGGAAGCGAAGCGCGGCGGCAATCGTGTCCTGTGGGCGGCTGTGCCCGAAACCGCGCGCCGTCTATGCGGAAGGCTGGAGGACATCCTGGCCCATGCAAAGGCGGAAGGTTATCGGACGGGCGAGAACCCAGCGGCACTTTCCAAAGACCTGTCTGTCCGGCTGGATCGACTTAACGACAGCGTTAAACCCAGCAAAGGCCATTTCGCCCGTCTTGACCATGATAAGCTCCCGGCCTTTATGAACGCGCTGCGCGCCCGTGAGGGAACCGCCGCGCGTGCGCTCGAATTGCTTATCCTGACCGCAGCGCGGTCCGGCGAGGTACGCGGCGCCGTTTGGGCGGAATTCGACCTTGATGGCGTTATCCCGACTTGGATTATGCCTGCCGAGCGCACCAAGTCGGCTCGCGAGCATATCGTGCCGTTGTCTGAGCAAGCAGTCGAACTCTTGTGTCGCATGCAACCCGACGCTGATCAACGGCACGGGCTTGTCTTTCCGGGCAAGCCAGGAGCCAAGGGCGAGAGCCGGCCGCTCTCCGACATGACGCTCACGGCAGTGCTACGCCGCATGAAGCGCCCTGACATCACTGCGCATGGCTTCCGCTCGACATTCCGCGATTGGGCCGGCGACGAGACGGAGTTCACTCACGAGACGATCGAGGCGTCGCTCGCGCACGTCATTCGCGACAAGACCGTCGCCGCCTACCGTCGCAACACCGCCATCAAGAAACGCGCGATGCTTATGTCAGCCTGGGCAGATTTCTGCTTGCCGCCTCCGAACCTGGCGAATGTGGTCCCGATATCCTTGGCTGCCTAATCGGTGCCAAGTTTCCCGACCTCTCCCTATCGAGGGAGGGGTCTTTCCTTGCATTTCAAGGATTTGCGCGGAAGTTGTGCTGCGATTAGCAGCACAGATATTTGACATAACTGTCAAACCACAATTTTCTTTGAGTTTTTCCAAAAAATGTTCTTGCGAAAACCTGAAACTCGCCTGATGGGTTGGTCCGTCCAAGACACTACTCGCACCAAACGGAGGCGCACAGTGCCGCAGCTTCAAGCCGCAAATAGCAACATCGATGGCGAATTCCTGACTTTGGCTGAGGTCAAAGCGAGGTTCAAAATCAGTAAAACGACGGTCTACCGCCTTATGGCATCGGGTCAATTTCCGCACCCGGCCAAGGTCGGACGCGCCTCTCGCTGGTCGCGTTGGGCTGTCGACAACTACACAGCGACAATTTCGCTAAAAGCCAACGCTGCCTGAAAAGCAAGCGGCCTGCCGGTGACGGCAGGCCGCTGTGATATTCATTCTTTCCGTGCCGGCAACCCGACCAAAGGCCCGACGAGGAAAGCTACCCTAAGGAATAAATGCCATGCCTAATTTGGCAACTCAAGCTCCCGCTTTGGAAGCAAAAGCACCAAACCCTCAATCCCGTCAGGTGCGGCGCTCCGCCGAGCGCGAAGCCGCAAAAGCTGCAAACGCAACAGTGAAAGACGCCGCAAGGATCGAGGCGGAAGTCAGGGCGATGTTGGGATACCTTCCCGACGCCGCAGAGGTCGCAGGCATCATCAAAGATGCGCTCAGTGAGGAGCTGTTGGCCCTGGACGCGATCAGGATGAAGGAGACCGCAGCGGGACTGCTTGCTGGCGCCGTGCCGGCTGCTGTGGGCTACATCGCGTTCCTAGGGGCGATCCGGCGCGGCCCCGCCTGCGAACGGGCGCTTGCTACTCTAGACCCTCGCTATGGGCCCGAGGCCGTGCTCGAACTCCGCGCGGTCACACCGGACGGCGGTGCACTGTCTCGTAATGCCCGGTTAGGACATGAGCGGGACCAACTCGCGGCTCACATCATCCAGCACACTGGGCTTCGGAACATCTACCACGGCATTAACAGTCGCCGCGCCGAATTGGCCGGCAGTACTGCCGCAGCCAATGCAAGTGATGTCGCTGAACGTCGGTACGTCGTCTTGGACCTCGACAACAAGGACGCACCGGGCGTTGACCCAAACTGGACGCGGACCGTGGCGGCGCTGGCGCCGTACGCGGCGCTGATTGTTTACTCCGGTAACGGAATGCACATTTGGTTTTCAATCGAACCCGTCCAAGGCGCGGACGTGATCGCGACCACTGTACTGCTGGCCGACGCGATGGCCGCGATCGGTGCCGACAACATGGCGGACGCGGCCCGGCCTATCCGTTTGCCTTATACGATCAACATTCCGAACAAGGCAAAGCGGGCGCGCGGCGCGATGCTCGCACTTGCCCGCATCTGGCAGGGGTACAACCCGAACGCGCCACGCCGGTCGGTAATGGAACTTGCGCAGCACCTCCACGACACGGCGCAGCGGCTCGGTTTGCCAGGAAGGAAGAAGGGCACCCGTGTGAATGTCACGATGACAGCGGCGGGAGCTACGCCGCTGCCGCCCGAACTGCGGCGGGTGGCCGCCCTCAAGTTGCTCGAAGCTGCTCTGTCGCTGCTGCCGAACAACGTTGGCATGGACCGCGATCTGATGGTGAGGCTGTTCCATGCGGTGAAGGGCGCAGCGGACGGCACTGGCTTTGAGGCCGAAGCGCGAGACGCTGCCCTGGCCTGGGCAGCACGCTGGTTTGGCAGTGACCCAGACCATGACGCGCGGACTTATGACGGCATCAGGGACGCCCGCTTCGCCGGCTGGCCGCACATCCGGGATATGCTTCGTGAGCACAACCCGGCGGGGTTTGCGCAGATCGAGGCGATGGAAGCGCCCTACAGGGCCGAGGCGGCCCGTGCTGCATTCGCAGGGGCGGATGCGGAACGGCAGTTGCGCGAGCAGGGTATTGATCCCGACTGCGTCGCGAACGACAACACGATGCCGCAGTTCTCGGCGTCTGCGGCGGGATCAGATGCCGCAGCTTCCACATCGCCAGCCAAAGCCGGCAAGAAGAACCGCGCCGAAGCGGCTATCGAGCACCTGACGAACGTCTTGCACGCGGATTTCTTCAACTCGCCGGATGGCAAGCTGTGGCTCCAAGTGCTCGGCCTCGTCTTCCAGGTCAGCGAAAAGGGTTCAAACAGGGCTATCCATTCCCTGCTGGTCAAGCGTGGCCACGTCCTCACCGGCAGCGCAAAGGACGAATTGCGGGACATCATGGCAGCACGGGCGATGGCGGGACCAACGCACGAGGTTTTTTATCGGCAGACGGAAATTATGTCGGCAGGCAAACCCGTCGCTGTTGTCCTGAACCTGATGGACGCGGACGCGAATGGCGTTCACATCACGGCAGCCGGGTGGAGTGTCAGGCCGCTGTCGGCAATCGTAGGTGTGCGGATGACGACTAGGCCCGGTAGCCTGCCGCTTCCACGTCCGGTCCGGGCAGGGGACGGCGTTGGATTTTTCGATCGTTTGCGGCGGCACATCCCTCTGGCATCTGTGCAGCGTCGGGACGACCCATTGGATGCCGGGATCCAGCAGGAAGCGATAGTGCTGATGTTCCTGCTGGCGCAGGTGCTTCGCCCTGGCGCTGTAGCCCATTTGCTGCTGTCAGGTGGGCAAGGGTCAGGCAAGACGACTGTTGGGCGCCGGGTCAAGGATATCACAGACCCGGACACGGCCGCAGTGGTCACGTCGTTGCCGGACAACGAGCCAGATGTTTATGCGGTTGTTGGATCACAAACCTGCATTGTGGTGGACAATGCCAGCGGCTTGAAAGCTCCCGACTTGATCGCGGCCCTTGCGACGGGAACGGCATATGCCAAACGCGAACTTTATACCGACAGTGGACGCATGGTTCTTGTTGCCAAAGCGAGCTTGATCTTCACGACGGTGCTCGACGGCATAACGCAGCGGGCAGACGTGCGGGACCGCATGTTGCGCTTGGAACTGCCGCGCATCGACCCAAGGAAGCGTCGGATCGAGGCTCATCTTGACGCTGCGTGGGAAGCCGACCGCGCGCATCTGCTGGCTGACCTTCTGGACCTTGCCGTTGGGGCGCTGGCACGGCTGGACGCGGTAAAGGTGGCAAGTGATGCAGGACTGCTCCCGCCGCTGCCGAGGCTTGCCGATGCCGCGCTGATCGCAGAAGCGGCAGCGCAGGCCGCAGGGTGGAAGCCGGGCGTGCTCCTGGCAGCAATCAACGACATGCGCAGCACGGACGCCGAACGGCAGCTTGAAGATAACGCATATGCCGCGCGCGTCCGGGCGCTGCTGGAACAGGCACCGGGCGGAACATGGACCGGAACCCCTCAGGCGCTGGTGAACGCATTACGCTTCATGGACGGCCCGGATTGGGGGCGGCAGGGCAGCGATGCCCGTGCCGTCATGTCGATGGCGCAGCGGATCGAACCGCTTATGCGCGACGCGTGGGATATCGAGACGATCAAGCAGCGCACCAAGCACGCACGCACGATTACGTTGCGTGTTGCGCGGGCGATGGATCAGGCCGCATGAGGAGGGGTGGTGACAAGGTTGGTGACGAGGCGGTGTCAAGCCCCCTTGTCACCCTCAAACCCCTTGCGGGGCAAGGGTTTGCGCGAAGGGGTGACAAGGGTGACAAGGTTTTTGCGACTAAAAGGCTCCTCGCTCATTTTGCGTTGGCGGCCCGCTGGATTTGGACGCAGCAGTCCGGCGGAGGCCAATTTGCACATCCCATGTCGTCGGCGTTCTTCTCTTGCTCTCTTTTCTTAGAAGAAACCCCTTGTCACCCTCGTCATCGGGCTCCCAAAGTCTTGTGCTGCATGGGGTTCCGGGTGACAAGGGGGCTTGTCACCTCCTTGTCGCACTTGTCACCTGCGGCCGCGCGCGAAGCTCGATGCAGCCGTTGGCCAGAGCTGCTTGGCGCCATCCCTTTTTGCCGACGACCGCCCGTGCGAGAGCGCGGGCAGTTACTTATCAACGTCACAGCAAGGGACTAATTTCATGGCAGGTCGCCCACATAAGTACTCAACTTTTGACCGCACCGTCCGCCACTCTCCGCGCGGTAGGGTGGAAGCATATCCAAAGCCCCGGGCCAGTCGGGGACCCTCCGACGCCGAGTTGCGCGCTCTGATGACCCAGCCGGGCGTGGATGGTTCGGCGGAAGGATGCATGTCGTGCAGCCACCACTTCACCAAGGATGAGACCTTCTATTACGGGACGTCCGGCAGGAAGCTGCTGCGTGTTTGCGTGCCATGCGCGCACAAGGGGAAGATCAAGCGCATTCACATGGTCGGCCAAGTGCGGCCCGTGTGGGCGCATGGCCCGGTTTCTGGTCACGCATAACGGCAAAAACTAGCGCCCCGACGTGTTCAGGACCCGGACAACGTCAGCCCAGTGCTCCGCCGCTTGGCTCTCGTTCGGATACCGGTCATAGCTATAGAGCGCGGCAACCACCGCGCTCTTTTCCTTGTCGTCACGGCACTTCTCGAACAGGCGCCGCAACAGCGACCCGTGCCGGAACCACAGCGCTGCGATTTCCTCGCCGCTTGCTTCCACGCGAAACTTGCCCTTCGGCAAGCGCGCCAATTGATCCCGGTTTGGGGGAGCTTTGACCTTTGGCCGGTCTTGGTTCCGGCGCTTTGAGAAAACACTGTTCTTATGATCCGCTGTCCAGCCCGGGAGCGGGGACGCAGTTTGTTCATTGACGGACGCGAGGTCGTCTAGGGCCGGCACTCCTGCCGCCTCGATCCGGCGCGGCAGGTCTTCCCACAAAACCCGCAACCACTCGGCATCGCGCTTCCGGTCAATTTGCAGTCTGCGATATTTCCACCTAAGCCAGTCGACAATGGCCGGAGCCGTTGGTACCTCCCGATGGGCAAGCCCGCTTTCCGCCTGAAACAGATGTTCATGCGGGCCAAGGTCGATTGTGCTGCCAAAGAGCCAAGGATTTTTCTTCCAGTTGTCCCGCAGCCGGTTGGCAGCGCGCCGAGCTTCGTAGGCTTGGAACTCAGCGGGCGTTATCCTGCCCTTGGAAAGTTCGCGGATTTGGCGCTCGCGAAATGCTCGTGCGGCATGGGGCCCGGCATGGCGCAGGCAGCGCTTTGACCCTACGAGTGGCTTCTGCCTGCACGTCCCGCCAGTCCGAGTTCGCGCTCCGCAACCGATCTCGGCTATGCCACCGCGCCTGTGGGCGATGCTCGCGGCCCTGAATTTACATTCCTGCTCATCGGAATAGAAACCGCCTCCAGAATGCATTGCGGCCTGGCCCTCCAATCTGTCATGGGAATATATACCTAGTCAATGACATGAACTGCCAGAAGTCGCAAGAGCCTGGCACCACCTCGCCGGTAAGTACGGCGGTCGGGAATGGGCAGGAAGCGAGTTATTTCTGGTGACGGGCCCTCCAGGGCCTTGTTTTGCTATTGCAATTTCGGAGCAGTCGAGATTCTTTCACAGCGGGGCGGGCGCCATGAAGAGTGCAGAGAACCCGCTCATTCGACGTACTTGGAGCTAGCCTCGCGGGTAGCCTGCCGACCAACGAGGTGCCTATTGCATCAGAAGTCCTATACTTTCGCTGATCTGTTTGCGGGCTGCGGGGGACTGTCGCTTGGCCTATCGCAAGCTGGCTTGAGGGGGATATTCGCGATCGAGCGCGACGATCTGGCCTTCAGGACCTTTCGTGCCAATCTAATAGAACGCCATTCAAACTATACCTTTGACTGGCCGAAATGGCTGGAAAAATCCCATTGGGACATCGAGGATCTTCTTGTAAGCCACAAGAGCAAGCTGATGGCAAACCTAAGGGGTAAGATTGATGTTCTTGCTGGAGGTCCTCCTTGCCAAGGCTTCAGTTTTGCTGGCAGGCGCGTAGAGGATGATCCACGAAATCTGATGTTTGAAAAGTACGTTGAGGTGGTGGAGGCACTGCAGCCGAAGTCTGTGATCCTCGAGAACGTACCCGGGATGCAAGTCGCCCATTGGCGTAGCAACGATGTAGAACTGGTTCCGGGTGCGACAGTTGCCAAGCGAAAATCATACTTCGATAGGGTCGTGGATAGCCTCGTGACAGCAGGCTACAACGTCGGGGCGGAGCGAGTAGATTCATCGCGCTTTGGGGTACCACAAAAGCGTTCGCGGCTAATTGCCATCGGCGTTCGCAAGGACCTGACTGGCGACCCCGGCAGGGTCTTCGAATTGCTGGAGGTCGCACGCCGCGAGCAGCTTGATCGTTTTGGGTTGCCTGAACAAGTGTCGGCCCGAAATGCTCTATCCGATCTGGAGACCAGGGATCACAATGGCGCGAACCGTGAGAGGATCAATTGTACCGATCCAGATTCGGGTCCAGGCTTCCAGGAACTTAGGTATGTCAGGCCCTCTAAGCTCACGCGTTATCAGGAACTAATGCAGGACGATTACGATGGCGCGATGAACAGCATGCGACTTGCTCGTCACCGTGAGCACGTTGAGAAGAGGTTCGCTCTTATCATTAAAGAGTGCGAGCAGGGGGTAAGGATGAACGACAAAGACCGCAGTCGTTACGGTCTGAAGAAGCACCGCGTATTCCCGATGGATGGCAACAAGCCGGCCCCCACTGTCACGACCTTGCCTGACGATATTCTGCACTACTCCGAGCCACGAATCCTAACGGTCCGCGAATCCGCTCGGCTCCAGTCCTTCCCTGACTGGTTCAAATTTGAGGGTAAGTTCACTACAGGTGGCGACCGACGCACGAAGGAATGTCCGCGGTACACTCAGGTTGGCAATGCTGTGCCCCCATTCCTAGGCAGGGCGATCGGCCTTGCCGTATGCAAGCTTCTCGATGAAATTGCGGATGCAGAGTCCCTCGCGGAAAGTGCTCGAACCCTTCCTGTAGCCGTGAGCGCCTAAGCGTAACCGATCGCTGAGACCTCGTAGCGCCCTTTCGTCGCAATGCCTCAGATTGGCTGGTAACCCATCTAAGGGAGTACGGCGCCTCTTTGACTTAATAAGCGAGCGGCTTGGGGGCCAAAGCGTCTTCCAGACCCAGAAGGGGATAAGGAGCTTTCAAAACAATGGCGGACACGCTGACACCCGCCGAGCGCTCGGAGCGAATGTCGAGGATTCGTTCCTGCGATACCAAGCCTGAGATAGCTCTTAGGAAGGCTCTGCATGGCCTTGGTTTTCGCTTCCGTCTGCACAGCCGTCGCCTGCCTGGAAAGCCTGATATCGTTCTGCCAAAGCATCGAACCGTCGTTTTCGTGCATGGTTGCTTTTGGCATCGCCACCGTGGGTGTAAGGTCG
>NZ_VFVA01000047.1:0-34211 GCF_006442155.1 Mesorhizobium sp. B2-4-14
GGGTGGGGACTCGACCGGGTTTCTCCTTAAGCGTGTCGCGTCAAGGCGACGCGCTTGATCTCGGTTCATGCATGCCGCTGTCACAAGGCCGCGGCCTGCATCTGCGTCCCTAGCGGACGCTGGCGACCGCGTCGGAGCGGCCGTCGTTGATCGTCACCCAAACGCCGGAATTCTCCGTCGATTGACGCTTGAGATAGGTGTAGTCGGTGTCCGTCCAGGACAGCACCTTGGTTTCCAGATTGTCGAGAATGAACTCACCAAGGCTGGTGCGCACGGTCAGCACGGCGTGGCCGTCGCCATTGGGTTGGCGCGCGACAGTCATCAGCAGGTCGCCGGCGGCCACGCCAACATCCATGAGTTCGCGGCGCTTTTCCAGCGCGTAGTCCTCGCAATCGCCATAGCCATTGTCCGGATAGGCCCAGTACTCCTCGACACCATAGTTTTCCATGTCGGTGCGCGGCTTGATGCGGGTGTTGACTGAATTGTTGATATTGACGATCGTCGCCCAGAGCTTGCGGGTCAGCTCGACCGGCGCGCCCTTTGGCGTCTTTTCGTTGCATTCGCCAGGGATGCGCTGGCAGAATTCATAATGGCCAACGGGCTGAGTCGTGCGGCCGCCGGTGTGCATATAGGCCGGTCCCGCGGCATATGCTGATCCCCAAGCGGAAAGCTGCATCGCCATTGCCATCAGCAACAGCTTGCCCCTCGTTTTTTTCATTTCTAGTCTCCCCGTTCGAAGGAGACATTGCCACAGGCGGATTTATTTGACGCAAAGGTGCGAAGTATATATTAAGTAAAACGTCCATAGAATAAACATAAAATTTGAATCATTTGAGTATTGATTTGTTCGGATCGCGTCCGGCCCGTTAGGTATGGGGCCTTGCATCAGGCACCACAGATGACGCTCGGGCTGTCAGAGCGGTTCTGGCGCTTCCGAGAAATTTCAATGGCGGTTGCCACAACAAAAAACCGGCCGCGAAGGGCCGGTTTGATTGAGGCGTGCTGCCCGATCCGGTCAGGCGCGCGGCGTGTTGAACTCGGAATCAAGCGTTTCGGGGCGCTGGATGACGGCGAACTCGATGGCGACGCCATCCTCGAAATGACGAACGATCTGGCCGCGCATGGTGCCCAGCATGACCTGGACGCCGATCGCCGGCTTGACGTCGATCTCGATCGCGGCGCCGGACAGCGACAGGTCGATGATCCGGCACTGGTACTGGCGGCCGTCGGTGAGCTGCAGCACGCTGGTCGGGTTGCGCGGCGCCACGCGCTCGTGGCGGCGGTCTTCCGGCAAGTCAAGCTCGTGCTTGTTGGCAAGCCAGGTCAATTGCGCGGCAAGCTTGTCCTTCTTGCGGTCGGACGCAATCACGGTCATCGCGAAGCCGTCCTGCAGCGTACGTGTGACGACGCCCTCGATGCGGCCGATATGGTCGATATAGGCAATGACCTTTTCGCCGGGCATGCCGACGCGGTCAGTGCGCAACGCGACGTTGCCGGGCGACATGTCGACGACCTGGCAAGGATGCTCGGTGCGGTCTTCCAGCATGAATCGCCCGTATATCTTGACCCGGACGCGCTGAAAGTTACGCCTTTCAGCTTGGGACGGCGCATAGTCGACCGCCGCTGACCTCATGACTGCCTACACCCCGTTTGGCATTCCCGCGCGTGGATGCGAGGAACTTCAGCAGAGAACTACAACAAAACGGGTTAACAAAGGGGAAAAACGGGCTGGCGGGACCGTACGATTGTCAACTATTCCTCGCGCCCGCCATCGAAGACGACGAGATGGCGGATGCGGCGCGCGCGGCCGAGTGCCGAGATCGTTTCGGGCGCCTCGATGTCGTCGGGAACGAGCGAGGGAACGCTGATCGCCGGACGGTTGTTCAGGAGCTCCTTCTCCGGGTCGATGACGCGGATAGAATCGATCAGTGCGTCCGTGATCGGATCGGCACCCAGCCAGAATGGCTTCTCCGCGGCGCTGACCACGCCGAGGCAGCGCGGGTTTTCGACGCCGCCGTCAAGCGGCAAGGCAAGCAATTCGAACTTGTTGGAACGGCCGTTGCGGCTGAACCCCTCGAACATCATCAGCACGACGGATTTCTGGTCGAAAACTCCTTGAATCAGCCGCGAGACCAGCCGCTGATCCTTCTCGCGCCACAGTGACGGGAAGGAGAACCCCTTGAGTTCGCGGCCATAGCAGGCGCAGAGCCTGGTGCCGGCGAGGCGGAATACGGCTTGCCCGCGGGTGTCCCTTTCCAGGATGAACGTATCGGCCAACAGCGACTTGATATCGGCCGGCTCGACTTCCGATCGCTTCGGAGCAGGGCGCCCGTCACGCAGTCGGTTCCAATAATGGAACAGCGTGATCGATCCGTTTTGGTTCATGGTATGCTGCTCCGCGCATTCTGTCGTCTGATGTCCCATCGGTGAACAGAAGGGCGCCCTCCGATGACCTACATGCGTTGCGGAGCAGGAAGCGTGCCAGCGTCGTTAACACTTGTTCACGGGTCGGGGCCGTTAAGGTTAACAAGTAGTTTACGTTGCGCCTAGGCGAGCCCTGTGGCACACCAAAACCACTCCAAAAGCGGTCGTTTCGCGACGATCGGCAGCACTTCAGTCAAGAGTTTCGGGGTAACAGGGGACTCGACCAGCCGTTCAAGGGAAACCTTGGACGGCTTCTTTTGATTCGCACCGGGACGATTCGCCGTTTGCGGTTCCATTGGCGGTGATCTAGATGCTCGCCAGATCGAACCAGCACCGAGTGCGATTGCAGATGAGCGAACCGGTAAATCCTTCCGAGACCGAACAGGTCGAGAGCGTGCCTCCGCCGGCGCGCGAGCCGGTATTCAACCTGCCGCCGATCGTGCTGGCGGTGATCGGCATTTGCGCGGTCGTCTATCTGCTGCAGCAGTACGTACTCAGCGATGCACAGCAAATGACGCTGCTGTACGACGGGGCCTTCATCCCTGTCCTTTACACCGGGCAGTACGGCTTCGACTGGTTCCTGTTTACCCGCCCCTTCACCTATGCCTTCATGCATGGCGGCTTTGCCCATATCGCCATCAACATGGTCTGGCTTGCCGCCTTTGGCTCGCCACTGGCCAATCGCCTTGGCGGGCTCTGGTTCGCCCTGTTCTTCGCTGCTACCGGGCTGGCTTCCGTGGCGCTGTTCTGGGCCATGCACCCTTATGGCGAGGCGCCGCTGGTGGGTGCATCTGGCGCCATATCGGGCATGATGGGTGCGGCCGCGCGTTTCGGTTTCCGCACCGACCGTTCGGCCGGCAAGGCGGCCTTCGCCGGTCCCGTGCTGCCGATCGCGAGTGTTTTGCGCTCGCGCGGCGTCGTGATCTTCCTCGCCATGTGGATGATCATCAATCTTGCCACCGGCCTGCTTGGCTTTGCCCCCGGTGTAGAGGGCCAGATCGCCTGGGAGGCCCATATTGGCGGTTTTGTCACCGGCTTCTTCGGCCTGCGCTGGTTCGACCGGCGATGGCAGGCGCCAAAGTGGGAAGCCCCCGATCACACTTGAAATGCAACCGATCACGGCGCACGATGTTCACTCTCAAGTGAAAGCCGGCCAGGGCAGGAACCGGTTGGCAAAGTAGAGGAGGACGCCATGACGGTTAAGGCCATTCTGGAGCAAAAAGGCCATGACGTGTTGACGCTCGGGCCAAACGAAAAACTCAGTGAAGCCATCCGCATCCTCACAGAACACAAGATCGGCGCACTGGTTATCACCAATGGCGATCGAAAGATCGTCGGCATCCTCTCCGAGCGCGACATCGTGCGGGTGATCGCCAAGGAAGGAGCCGCCGCACTCGACATTGCAGTGCGCTCGGCAATGACGCCGAAGGTGAAGATCTGCAATGAGAACCACACCGTCAACGAGGTGATGGAGATCATGACCAGGGGGCGCTTCCGCCATCTGCCCGTGGAGAAGGATGGCCTGCTGGATGGCATCATATCCATCGGCGACGTGGTCAAGCGTCGCATCGAGGATGTCGAGCGCGAGGCCGAGGAAATACGCGCCTACATCGCCACCGCCTGAGGCGATGAAAGAAAACCGCCGGTCGGAGGGCGGCCGGCGGAACCGATGGTCTACCGGTTGTCGAGTTCGGAGCGGACGAGCTCCAGACCCCCTTGTGATGCTGTAGGGACCGCCGTGCGAGGTGGTGGAGGATGCGCTGTCCCCACAAGCGCCGAGGGTTTGCGCTTGTCTCTTTTGGCGGTTTGCACTAGCGAAGCGGGTACGATTTGTACCTGCTGAATGTGCAGCGCATTCGGCATTCATCCGAAATTTGACGGCAGGCTATGAGCATCATCGATACCCGCACACCCGACGCAAAACGCCTGATATCAGGCGCCACCGGCGACTGGGAGATCATCATCGGCCTCGAGGTGCACGCGCAGGTCATTTCGGAGGCAAAACTTTTCTCTGGCGCTTCGACCGCTTTCGGTGCGGCACCCAATGCCAATGTCAGCCTGGTCGATGCGGCAATGCCGGGCATGCTGCCCGTGATCAACGAGGAATGCGTCAAGCAGGCGATCCGCACCGGCCTCGGCCTGAAGGCGCAGATCAATCACAAGTCGGTCTTCGACCGGAAGAACTATTTTTACCCTGACCTGCCGCAGGGCTATCAGATCTCGCAGTTCAAGCAGCCGATCGTCGGCGAGGGCACCGTGATCGTGTCGGTCGGTCCCGACCGCCAGGGCGAATTCGAAGACATCGAGGTCGGCATCGAGCGGCTGCATCTGGAACAGGATGCCGGCAAGTCGCTGCACGACCAGCACCCGACCATGTCCTATGTCGATCTCAATCGCTCCGGCGTGGCCCTGATGGAGATCGTGTCGAAGCCCGACATGCGCTCTGGCGACGAAGCCAAGGCCTATGTGACGAAGCTGCGCACCATCATGCGCTATCTCGGCACCTGCGACGGCAACATGGACGAAGGCTCGCTGCGAGCCGACGTCAATGTCTCGGTACGCCGCCCAGGGGGGGCCTTCGGCACGCGCTGCGAAATCAAGAACATGAACTCGATCCGCTTCATCGGCCAAGCCATCGACTATGAGGCGCACCGCCAGATCGCCATCCTGGAGGACGGCGGCAAGATCGAACAGGAGACACGGCTGTTCGATGCCGTCAAAGGCGAGACCCGCTCGATGCGCTCCAAGGAAGAGGCGCACGATTACCGCTATTTCCCCGACCCCGATCTTCTGCCGCTGGAGTTCGACCAGGCCTATGTCGATGCACTGGCCAGGGAATTGCCGGAACTGCCCGACGACAAGAAGGCGCGGTTGGTCTCCTCTCTCGGGCTGTCGACCTATGATGCCTCGATCCTGGTGTCGGAAAAATCGATCGTCGACTATTTCGAGAAGGTGGCTGCCGGCCGCGACGGCAAGCTCGCCGCCAACTGGGTTATCAACGATCTGCTCGGACAATTGAACAAGGCAGGCAAGGACATTGAAAGCGCTCCGGTTTCGCCCGATCAGCTTGGTGCCGTCATCGACCTGATCAAGGATGGCACGATTTCCGGCAAGATCGCCAAGGACCTGTTCGAGATCGTCTGGAACGAGGGCGGCGATCCGCGCCAGCTGGTCGAAAGCCGTGGCATGAAGCAGGTCACCGACACGGGCGCCATCGAGAAGGCGGTCGACGAGGTGATCGCGGCCAATCCGGACAAGGTCGAACAGGCGCGCGCCAAGCCGACCATGGCCGGCTGGTTCGTCGGTCAGGTGATGAAGGCAACCGGCGGCAAGGCCAACCCGCAGGCGGTCAACGACCTCGTCAAGGCCAAGCTCGGCATAGAGTAGCCGCCATGTTCGTGCGCACCGCCGGAGAGCGCGACCTCGGTGCCATCCGCACGCTGCTGGTCGAAACCTGGCATGCGACTTACGATGCGATCTACGGTGCCGGGCGGATCAATGAGGTTATCGATATCTGGTATTCGCCGGCGAAACTGAAAGCGAGCCTGGAACGGCCCAATGCCGAGTTCCTGGTCGCCGACGATAGCAAACGCATCGGCGGCGTCGCCCATGCCGAAAGCGCTGAGGGCGGCGCCGTGGTCGATCTGCACCAGCTTCTTGTCGCACCCGATCTGCAAGGCCGAGGCATCGGCGGCATGTTGCTCGACAAGGTGATCGAGAGCTTTCCGGAAGCCCGCGCCATACGTCTTCAGGTCGCGGAACAGAACAGGCGCGCCGTCGCCTTCTATCTGGGGAACGGTTTCGTCCAGATCGGCCGGACCGACAACCACGGGTCGGGACAGTCCGGCATTGCGGAGCTTATCCTTGAGCGGTCGCTGAGCGCTGAGCGCTGATTCTCCCGGGGACTGCATCACGTTGTTGCGAGCAGCTCCCTCAACCGCAGCTTTCATTTGACGGTCGTCCTCGGCAAATGCTGCTGTGGCTGACGCGCCTGTGACGGCCTGTCGTCGACCGGCGGCATGGCGCTAGGGGGAATCATGCCAAGCTTGCCGGAACTGATGCCGACACAGGTGTCGGACGAAACCTTTGGCGGCGTCACCTATCACATAGCGGGCGAACTTGTGCCCGTGCTTTCGGTCGATGTGACGCGCATGCCTGTCTATTTCGAGCACCACATCCTGTTGTGGAAGAACTCCAGCATCACCATCGGCCTGAAATCGCTGAAGGGCGCATTGAAGCGCATGATGGCCGGCATGCAGATTTTCGTCACCGAAGCGTCGGGGCCGGGCATCATCGCCTTCAGCCGCGACGGGCCAGGTCACATCGTGCCGATCCATCTCAGGCGCGGCGAGGAAATCCAGGTGCGCGAACATCAGTTTCTCGCCGCCACCGGCAATATCGACTACACATTCGAGCGTGTACGAGGCCTGGCGACGATGCTGTTCGGCCAGAGCGGCTTCTTCATCGACCGGTTTCGCGGCGATGCCGGCGACGGCATCGTCTGGCTGCACGGTTACGGCAATGTCTTCGAAAAGACGCTCGCACCGGGCGAGACCATCGACATCGAGCCGGGCGGCTGGCTGTTCAAGGATGCCTCGGTCAGGATGGAAACCAAGATCGACCGCCTGTCGAGCGGCTTCTTCGGCGCCAACATGAACTTCATCGTCAATCGCTTCACCGGGCCGGGCCGCGTCGGCATTCAGTCGATGTACCTGCATATGCCGACCGAGGAATAGATCGAGGGGTGCAGAGCACGAGAAGGATACAGGCCGAGGTCAGCGTGAGCGCAGCGGCGGCGACAGTTCCCGTACCGGCAAATTCGGGTTTCATTTTGCGCATGCCGATTCGCGAACCGGATCGGGAGGCTGAAGCTCACACTCGGGCGGCGGGAACTGCCACATTGTCGATCAGCCTGGTTTTTCCCAGCCAGGCGGCGGCGAGAACGCGGCCCGCGCGGTCGTGCCGCCATGGCGCGAGTGTCAGGCTTTCGCGGGCCTCGACATAGTCGACCTTCCGGAAACCGGTGGCGATCAGGGCGCGGATGGCTTCGGCGATCGCGTCTTCCTGGCCGACACCTGTCGCCAGCGCCGCTGCGGCCTTGCGCAGGATCACGTTGAGCTCCCGGGCGGTCTGGAGTTCGTCCTCGCCGAGATAGGCGTTACGTGACGACATGGCGAGGCCATGCGTGTCGCGTATGGTTGGCGCGCCGATGATGTCGAGAGGCAGGTCCAGGTCGCGGCAGAGCTGCCTGACGACGCAGAGCTGCTGATAGTCCTTTTCGCCAAAGACCGCATAGTCGGGCATTGCCTGCAGGAAGAGCTTGGCCACCACGGTGGCGACGCCCTCGAAAAAGGTGGGGCGAAAGTCTGATTCGAGCCCGGCGGATGGGCCGCCCACCGAGATTCTGGTGGCAAAGCCGGCGGGATACATCGCGTCAACCGCCGGTGTGAAGGCAAGATTGGCCTTGACCATTGCCAGCATATCCAGATCGCGGGCGAGCTGGCGCGGGTATTTTTCGAGATCCTCGCTCGGCGCGAACTGCGCCGGGTTGACGAAGATCGACACCACGCAACGCTCGGCTTTTTCCCTTGCGATCCGGATCAGGGAGAGATGTCCGTCATGCAACGCGCCCATGGTTGGCACCATGGCGACGCGCAGGCCATCGCGCCGCCAGTCGCGAACCCGCGCGCGAAGCGCGGCGATGCTGTCGACGACGTCAGGCCGGTTCATGCCTCATCTCCGCCGTTCGTGTTCGAAAAGATGTGGGAGGGGCCGGGGAATGTCCGGCTTCGCACCTCCGATGCGTAGCGCTGCGCGGCTTGCGCGATCACGCTGCGCAGATCGGCGTATTCCTTGACGAATTTCGGCACGCGGTCGACCGTCAGCCCGACCATGTCGTCGATCACCAGGATCTGACCGTCGCAGTTGCTGCTGGCGCCGATGCCGATGGTCGGTATGGCGATGCGGCGTGTGATATCGGCGGCGACAGCCTCGATCGTGCCTTCGATGACTACGGAGAACGCTCCGGCCTTTTCGACCGCGAGCGCGTCGGCGATCAGTGCCGCGACATTCTCATCCGTGCGGCCCTTGATCTTGTAGCCGCCATCCTTTTCCACGGATTGCGGCAGCAGGCCGATATGACCCATCACGGGAATGCCGGCGGCCACGATCGCCGCGATCTGCCCGGCCATGCCGACGCCACCTTCGAGTTTCACTGCCTGGCAGCCGGTATCGCCAACGATGCGCCGCGCCGAGACGACTGCCTGCGCCGGCGAGTCCTCATAGGTCCCGGCCGGCATGTCGACAACCACGCAAGCCCTGGCAGAGCCCCGCATCACGGCTTGACCATGCGCGATCATCATCTCGAGCGAGGCGCCTAGTGTCGTCTCATGGCCATGCAGAACCATGGCGACGCTGTCACCGACCAGAAGCAGGTCGACATGGCGGTCGAGCAGGCGAGCGACGGGATAGGTGTAGGCTGTCAGGCAGACCAAGGGCGTGCCGCCCTTGCGGCGACGAATCAGCTCGGCGCCGATGCGAACGTCGGTGGTCGGCAATTGCGTGGCCAATCGTCACCTCCTTCGGCCCGTTGCCGGATGGATACCCGCATCGGCGCTGAGCTTTAGAAAGAGCGGAAAGGCTTGGCAAGCGTGCATCCTGCCGCTTGCAGGGATCACAGGCTCGTATCCGGCCTCTGGCGCGCCATTTGCGCACTCCCGGCGGCAAAACCCTTGCCTTCGCGAAGGCCTGACGCCATAAGCAGGAAATAGGCGCCGCCAGCGCGAAGGGTTCCGAAATGAAGACTTTCCTGACGCAGTTTTTCACCTGGTGGAACAGCCAGACGCTGGGGACGCGCCTGCACACCTGGCGATTCGGCAAGAAAGTCGGCCAGGACGAGACCGGCAATGTCTATTACGAGGGCGGCATCGATTCGGAAGGCCGCACGCGCCGCTGGGTCATCTACCGCAACTATTCGGAAGCCTCGGCGATCCCGCCCGGCTGGCACGGCTGGATCCATCACCGGGTCGATACGGCACCCCCGAGCGACAATTATAAGCCGCGCGACTGGCAGAAGCCGCATGAGCCCAATCTGACCGGTACGCCGGCGGCCTATCGCCCGAAGGGCTCGGTGCTGACCAACCAGCATCGCCCGCAGGTCACGGGCGACTACGATGCCTGGACACCCGGGTCGTAACGGCCCCGGTTTGTAACGGCGCAAAGGTGCAGGCCGGTCCTTTATCGCCACAATTGGCGTTTAGCTGCTTGCTGATCAGAAAACGGCGATTAGCCTTGGCGATCGACGGAATCACCTGGGCGCGAACCTCCGGTACCCCTGTATGAGTTTTTTCAACCTGATATCGACGGGCGGTCTCACGCTAGCCGCCGGCCTTGCCGTCAGCACCGCCGCCTTTGCGGCTTCGCCCGCGCCGGCTGCACCCGCCGCACCCGCGCCGGCGCCGCCCGCGGGATCCGATCGCATCACCAATCCGGTCGCCGAGTTCGCTGGCATCGACAAGATCACCGGCCGCATCATCACCTTCGACGTCTATATCAATGAGACGGTGCAGTTCGGCGCTTTGCAGGTGACGCCGCGCGTCTGCTATTCCCGGCCGCAGAACGAGGAGCCGAAGACCGATTCCTTCGTCGAGGTTGACGAGATCACGCTCGACCGCAAGATCCGCCGCATCTTCACCGGCTGGATGTTTGCCGAAAGCCCGGGTCTCAATGCCGTCGAACATGCCGTCTATGACGTCTGGCTGAAGGAATGCAAGCAGAAGTCGGATGTACCGGCGCCAGATGCCACCAAGGCTGACGCTTCGAAGCCTGTCGCGGCCAAGCCCAAACCCGCTTCGGCCAAGCCGAAGCCCGGGGCTACTCCGGACGTGGAACAGTCCGACCCCACGGAACCGGATACGACCACGACCAACTGATCCCCGGAACCGTCGCGGCCACCACACGTTGGACCACGCACGACCGCGCATCGGTGCGCGTGGAGGATATTGCGATGTCAGACAGCAAGCGACTTACGGCCAACAAGGCGGAATTGCTGGAACTCGAAAAGGGGTTCTGGACGGGCGATGAGGCCTACTACGCGGCCAATGCCGATACCGAGTGCCTGGTGGCGTTTCCGCAGATGGCGCAGGCCATGGATAACGCCGATCTGGCCAAGACCGCGTCGAAGCCCAACCGGTGGCGCAATCTGGACATCGAGCTCAAAGGAATAATCGAACCCGGCAGCGACATCGTCATGCTGACTTATGAGGCCCATGCGACGCGCGAGAATGGCGAACCCTACGCAGCGCTGGTCAGCACAGGCTACGTCCATCGCGTCAACGGCTGGAAGATGATGTTCCATTCGCAGACGCCGCTGGAAGCCGCCGCGGTGAAGTAAGGCAGATCCTTTACGGGAAAAAGGCCGCTTCGCCCTTCAGAGCCTCCGCCAGCATCTTCTCATACTTGCCGCGCGGTACGTCGACCGCACCGAAGCGCTTGAGATGCTCGGTGGTGAATTGCGTATCAAGCAGCGCGAAACCGCGTGACTTCAGGCGTTCGACAAGGTGCACGAGGCAGATTTTCGACGCATCTGTCTCCTTGGAAAACATGCTTTCGCCGAAGAACACCCGTCCGAGCGAGACGCCATAGAGGCCGCCGACCAGCCGCTCTTCGCGCCAGGCCTCGACCGAATGGCAATGACCCATGCGGTGCAGTTGCACATAGGCCTCGCGGATCGGCGCATTGATCCAGGTCGAGCGGCGCTCCTCACGCTTTTCGGCACAGCCGTCGATCGTCGCCTCGAAATCGAAGTCGAAGCGAATGTCGAACGGATTCCTGCGAATCGCCTTCTTCAGGCTTTTGGGTATGTGGAAATCGTCGAGCGGTATGATGCCGCGCGTCTCCGGCCGCACCCAGAACACCTCCGGATCACCGGCACTTTCGGCCATCGGGAAGACGCCCGAGGCGTAGGCCTTGAGCAGAAGGTCGGTGGGTATGCGATAGCCAGGCGCGTAAGGACGGGTCATCGCGTCCCCGAACTATTCTTCCTTGGCCAGATATTTTTCCAGCCAATGGATGTCATAGTCGCCATTGGCGATGTCGGCATTGCCGACCAGGTCGCGAAACAGCGGCAATGTCGTCTTGATACCGTCGACGACGAATTCGTCAAGCGCCCGGCGCAGCCGCATCATGCATTCGACGCGATTGCGCCCGTGCACGATCAGTTTGCCGATCAGGCTGTCGTAGTAAGGCGGGATCTTGTAGCCGGAATAGACACCGGAATCGACGCGGATGCCGAGACCCCCAGGCGTGTGGAAATGGGTGATGGTGCCGGGCGAGGGCGTGAACGTGCGCGGATCCTCGGCATTGATGCGGCATTCGATGGCGTGGCCATTGAACTTGATGTCTTCCTGTTTGACCGAAAGTCCGCCGCCGGAAGCAACGCGGATCTGCTCGTGCACGAGATCGATGCCGGTGATCGCTTCCGTCACCGGATGCTCGACCTGCAGGCGAGTGTTCATCTCGATGAAATAGAACTCGCCGTTCTCGTAGAGGAATTCGATCGTGCCGGCACCGGAATAGCCGAGATCGGCGATGGCCTTGGCGCAAATGCCGCCGATCCGGGACCGCTCCTCGGCATTGAGTGCTGGCGAATTGGCCTCTTCCCAGACTTTCTGGTGACGCCGTTGCAGCGAACAATCGCGCTCGCCGAAGTGCACGCCGCGGCCAAAGCCGTCGCCGAACACCTGCACTTCGATGTGGCGCGGCTTCTGCAGGTATTTCTCGATATAGACGGCGTCGTCGCCGAAGGCGGCGCCCGCTTCCGAGCGCGCAGTCTGCAAGGCGACTTCGAGGTCGGCCTCGCTGTGGGCCACCTTCATGCCGCGCCCGCCGCCACCGGCCGATGCCTTGATGATCACGGGGTAGCCGATCTCGGCGGCGATCCGCTTGGCTTCCTTCTCCTCGCTCACCGCGCCGTCGGAACCTGGCACGACCGGAATGCCGAGACGCTTGGCGGTACGCTTGGCCTCGATCTTGTCGCCCATGATACGGATATGGTCGCCGGACGGGCCGATGAAGGTGATGTTGTGCGCGGCCAGGATATCGGCGAACTTGGCATTTTCGGACAGGAAGCCGTAGCCCGGATGCACGGCGTCGGCGCCGGTAATCTCGCAGGCCGCGACGATCTGGTGGATGTTGAGATAGCTGTCGCGCGATGGCGGCGGGCCAATGCACACGCTCTCGTCGGCAAGCCGCACATGCATGGCGTCGGCATCGGCGGTCGAATGCACCACCACCGTCTGGATGCCGAGTTCTTTGCAAGCGCGCAGAACCCGAAGCGCGATTTCGCCGCGATTGGCGATGAGGATCTTCTGGAACATCCGACCCGCTCTACTCGATCACGACGAGCGGCATGCCGTATTCGACCGGCTGCGCGTCCTCGAACAGGATCGCCGTCACCGTGCCGGCGCGCGGCGAGGGGATCTGGTTCATCGTCTTCATCGCTTCGATGATGAGCAGCGTCTGGCCTTCCTTGACCTTCTGGCCGATCTCGATGAACGCCTTGGCGTCCGGCGACGGCGCCAGGTAGGCGGTGCCGACCATCGGCGAGGCCACCGCGTTTTTCGATACGTCGACCGCTGCCGCCGGGGCGGCCGCGTTGGAAGGCTGGCCCGCAGCCGCCGGCGCATAAGTGGGCTGGTGCGCCGCAATCGCATGGACGGCAGGTGCCTGCCGTGACACGCGCACCTTCAGGTCGCCCAGTTCAACCTCGATCTCGGTCAGGTTGGTGTCGTTCAGTATACCCGCAAGATCGCGGATAAGCTGCTGGTCAACACCGGTCTTCTTTATGGACATTTTCGAGCCTTCTGTTTGTTGACCGGTCATAGGCGTGCGGCCAGCGCCTGCAGCGCCAGCGTGTAGCCGAGCGGCCCAAAACCACAGATCATGCCGACGGCGACCGGCGCGACCATGGAGACATGACGGAATGATTCCCGCGCGTGGATGTTGGAAAGATGAACTTCGGCGACCGGTAATGGCGCCACCGAACGAATGGCGTCGTGGATCGCGATCGATGTATGGCTGTAGGCGCCCGGGTTGATGACGATACCGGCAGCCTTATCGCCGGCTTCCTGGATCCAGTCGACAAGATCGCCCTCGTGGTTCGACTGGCGAAAATCGATCTCGAGCCCGAGCGATGTGCCCGCCTGCTTGCAGTCGTCGGCGATCGCGGCAAGCGTCTTGCCGCCATAGATGCCCGGCTCGCGCTTGCCGAGCGCGTTGAGATTGGGACCGTTCAGGACGAAAACCGTTTTCAAAAAAGCCGACCTTTTCCGGCGCCGGTATCAAACCGCCGCGCTGGCTCTCTATAATGGGCATAGCCGTCCGCGAAAAGAGCGCAAGTGCGTTCTTTCACTGTCCACAACAGGCCGAAATGCGACCGTGAGCAAAACCCGCGGCGGATCAAAGCGCGGCTTTCGCCGCCTCGATCTTTTCCGCAAGCACTTGCTGCCCGAGAGCTCCGAACACGACCTCGTTGCCGACGACATAGGACGGCGTTCCGGTGATCGACAGCTTGTTGGCGAGATCATAGGTCTTAGAGAAGGCCTCGGGGATCGACGGGTCCTTCATCTTCTCGCGCAGCGTCGCCTCGTCGGCACCGAGCGAAAGCGCGATCTTGATCGCGGTCGCCTCGGTGGCGCGTCCCTGGCCGCCAAGCAGCGCGTTGTGGAACTCGCCGTACTTTTCCGGCATCATCAGGTGAAACGCCATCGAAACGAAGCTCGCCTTCTGCGAATCCGGGCCGAGGATCGGGAATTCCTTGAGCACGAAGCGCAGATCCGGATCGGTTTTGGTCAGCGCCCGCATGTCCTCGATGGCGCGTTTGCAGAAGCCGCAATTGTAGTCGTAGAACTCGACGATCGTCACCTTGCCGTTCGGATTGCCGACGACGCCGTCGAAGGCGGAGTTGAAGATCTGGTCCTTGGCGTCCTTGATGACGCCAAGATGAGCGATGCGCTGCTCTTCCTTCTGTTTGGCCTCCAGCGCGTCCTGCACCTCGAGCAGCACTTCCGGGTTCTTCAAGAGATAGTCGCGGATGATTCCCTCGATCTCGGTGCGGTCGATCTTGGTATCGGCCACCGTCTGGACCGGCTGCGTCGTGCCGGCCTTCGCGATCTGTGGGCTGCCGGCCACGAAACCGAAAGCCAGCATGGCAAGGGCTACAGCGATCCCCGTGGTGCCCAGCAGCAGTGCCTTTTTCATCGTTTTCGTTCCTTTTACCTGTTTTCCCGGTCCGGCTGTGTCGCAGCGCGTGGCCGAAAGGTTCATGAGATTACTAGATCTTGCCTGACGATTTGTAATTTATGATGTCCTGGGCGCGTATCCAGCGCGGCTCGCCGCGCTTCATCCGCTGCTGCGCCCGCATGGCGAAGATCTTCGCGTCCTTGTAGTTGCCGGAATAGAAATGACCTTCGGCCGTGGCAAGCTCAGCACCCGGTATGTCTCCCAGTTCGCCGTAAGCCTGCGCCAGATAACGGTACCCCTCGGAATTTTCCTTATCGCGACCCAGGCCATTGTTGATCTGAATGATCGCCTTCTTGAGCGAGTCAGGTGTACCGACGGCCATCAGCGCCTGGCCAAGCGAGACAGGCAGCAGGCCGGACCGCGCCGGATCGAGGCTGACCGCCTTGGCGTAGGCTTCCGCCGCTTCCCCAGGCTTGTTCGCCTTCATCAGTATGTCGCCGCGCAACTCCTGGAAGTAGGCATTCTTGGGCTGCGCCTTGATCAGGGCGTTGGTCTTGACGAGCGCTGCGGGAAGGTTGCCGTAAAGGTAGGTCGACTGGGCATCGCCATATTGCGCGGCCAGGCTGCCCCGCATCTTTTGCATCAGCCGCGCCGCGGCGGCCTGGCCTCCCATGTAGACGGCGATCTTAACCCGCATCATGTCATGGCGCTGCTGCAGCGCCGGCGGATCGAGCTTGTCGACATTGGGGCTCTGTTTGACCAGCACTTGGAGATTGGCGATTCGCTCTTGCGGCATCGGATGGCTGATCCGGTAGGGATCGATCTGGGCGCCCGACAACGACAAGGCCGTCTGGAAGCGGGCAAAGGTCTTCAGCATGCCCATGCCGGACTGACCGGTGGCATTGAGATAGGTGATCGCGGAGCGGTCGGCCGTGATCTCCTCGGTGCGCTGGTAGGCAAGGATGCTGCGCTGGGCCATCTCGCCGCCGCCGGCGGCGACGCCCATGCCGGCGCCGGCAAGGCCGCGGCTGTTGGTGGTCGCACCGGCGACGATCGCGCCGGCACCAAGCAATGTCGCGATGACGGCCATCGTCTTGGCGCGCTCGAGCTGGTCACGCAATTTCTGCTGGTGACCGCCGGCCAAATGGCCGGCTTCGTGCGCGATGACGCCAATGATTTCGTTGGGCGTCTCAGCCATCATCAGCGCGCCGGTGTTGATGAACATCCGGCGTCCGGTGACGAAGGCGTTGAAGCTGGAATCGTTGACCAGCACGATGTCTATGCCATCATTCGCCAATCCGGCAGCCCTGAAGATCGGCCGTGCGTAATCGCGCACCAGAGCCTCGATCTCGGCATCACGTATCACAGGCACGCCTTGGGCAAAGGCGGTGACCGAACTCGCCACGGCAACGGCGAAGCCGAGCGAAAGCGTGGCGAAGACACGCGCTGCCTGGGCTATCGTCGGTCTGGGTCGGCTCAACATAATGTGTCCACTGGTAGACGAGCGGGCGAAAGATGAAAAGTCGGCACCGGAAAACTTCCTCAACTTGTGATCCTCACATCAATCGGGCATTTGTGCGGCGTGTGCGTCAGGGGCACGGCATCCTCAATCATCGGGGCAGGATAAAATGGTCGTTTCACTCTCACGCCGCGGCAATGTCGAGCCATTCCACGCCATGGATGTGCTGGCCGAAGCGAACCGGCTGAAGGCCCAAGGCGTGCCGGTGATTTCCATGGCGGTCGGCCAGCCGTCCGACCCGGCACCCGCACGCGTTCGCGCCGCGGCGGCCAAGGCCCTGGAGAGTGGCCGCATAGGCTACACCGACACGCTGGGTCTGGCCGGTCTGCGCAAAGCGATTGCGGAGCACTACGCCGATCATTATGGGCTCGATGTCGATCCTGGCCGGATCGCGGTGACGACGGGATCGTCGGCGGCCTTCAATCTCGCTTTCCTGGCGATGTTCGATCCGGGCGACCGCGTCGCCATCGCCGCGCCCGGCTACCCCGCCTATCGCAACATCATGGCGGCGCTCGGCATCGACGTGGTCGAGATCGAACTCGGCGATGAGGCTTACTTGCATGCCGGTCATCTGGAGACCGCGCATCGCGAGAAGCCGCTGAAGGGCGTGCTGTTTGCAAGTCCTGCCAATCCGACCGGCGCGGTCATACCGGCCGACGAACTGTCGGCGCTGATCAGCACGGCGGAGGCCCTGGGGATCGCCGTCATTTCCGACGAAATCTACCATCGGCTGGCCTACGCCGCGCCTGACACGACGGCGCTTCGCTACGGCAGCAGCGTGACGGTGATCAATTCCTTCTCGAAATACTATTGCATGACCGGCTGGCGCATCGGTTGGATGGTCTTGCCGGAAGAGTTGGTGCGGCCCGTCGAGCGCATCGCCCAGAGCCTCTACATCTCGCCGCCGGAACTGTCGCAGATCGCGGCGATCGAGGCTTTTGCCGCAACCGAGGAACTGGAAGCGGTGAAGGGTCGCTACGCCTGGAATCGCGAGCTCCTGATGAAACGTCTGCCCGAACTCGGTTTCCCGCTGGCCGCGCCCATGGACGGCGCCTTCTACGCTTTTTGCGATGTCACCCGGCACACCAATGACAGCATGGCCTTCGCGCGCAGGATGCTGGCCGAGGCGCATGTGGCGGCGACGCCGGGCCGTGACTTCGACACCCAGGCAGGGCACCGCACGATGCGGTTTTCCTATGCCGGCAGCCACGACGACATGGTCGAGGCGCTGGCGCGCATCGACCGCTGGTTGAGGTAGCGCCATGCCGGAACTGGAGCAGGCGCTGGCCGAGGTCGCCGCCGAAATGGCCGAACGCACCGATCGCGGCGAGGTCGCTTCCTATATCCCGCAGTTGGGCAAGGTCGATCCTAGGAAATTCGGCATCGCCGCCGTCACCAATGACGGCCGCGTGCTGATGGCGGGCGATGCCGAACAGGCCTTTTCGATCCAGAGCATCTCCAAGGTATTCACCCTGACGCTCGCGCTCGGCAATGTCGGCGACGCGTTGTGGAAGCGGGTAGGGCGCGAACCCTCGGGCAATCCCTTCAACTCGATCGTCCAGCTCGAGCACGAGAACGGCATTCCGCGCAACCCGTTCATCAATGCCGGTGCCATCGTCGTTTCCGACATCCTGCTTGCCGGCCACCAGCCGCGCGAGGCGATCGGCGAGATCCTGCGGTTCATCCAGTTCCTCGCCGATGACGAGACGATCATCATTGACCGCGATGTCGCCGCGTCCGAGCGCGCCACCGGCTATCGCAATTTCGCGCTCGCCAATTACATGAAATCCTTCGGCAACCTCAATCATGCGCCGGAACTGGCGCTTGGCGTCTATTTCCACCACTGCGCCATCGCCATGAGTTGCCGGCAACTGGCCATGGCCGGCCGGTTCCTCGCCAATGGCGGCAAGAACCCGGCGACCGGCCATTCCGTGGTGTCGGCCGAGCGGGCACGGCGCATCGGCGCCATGATGCTGACCTGCGGCCACTATGACGGTTCCGGTGATTTCGCCTTTCGCGTCGGCATTCCCGGCAAGAGCGGCGTCGGCGGCGGCATATTGGGCATCGTGCCAGGCATCGCGTCGCTTGCCGTCTGGTCGCCCGGTCTCAATGCCAACGGCAATTCCAAGCTGGGTTCGATCGCGCTGGAAAAGCTGGCCAGGATGATGAACTGGTCGATCTTCGCGCCTTGAAAACGTCGCGCCGTGTTGGGCCGCCAGATATGAAAATCCCGCGCCGTATGTCGATTGGCGCGGGATTTTTTTATCAAGAAATCATTTCAATCCGTTGAAAGGCTTAGAAAAAGCCTTTCCGCTGCCACCAGCCGGCACGCTTCGGCTTTTCCTCGGTCTTGACCTCCGGCTCATCGTCGACGGTCGACGAAACCACCGGCGCGACCGGTGCATCGATGGCGGCCGGCTTGCGTCGCGATGGCCGAACCTTTGAAGGCTCCTCTTCGACAGCCGCGACCACTGTTTCCTCAGCGGCGGTCGCCGGAGTCTCAACCGGCGTTTCCGCGGCCGCTTCGACAACGCTTGTCTCGGCGACGGCCTCGGCGGTTGCCTTCTTCGGTTTGGCCGCACGGCGCGCCCGCTTGGGCTTCTCTGTGCTTGGCACCTCGTCGCTGACCGGAGCCACTACCGGCTCTTCCGTCGCGGCAACGGCAACCGGTTCGATCGACGCGGGCTCGCTTTCCGAAGCATCAGCCTCGGACGCCTCGGTCGTTTCGCCGGCACTTGCCTCGGCCTCGCCTTCGCCGTCTTCTCGACGGTTGCGCTTGCCGCCGCGCTTGCCGCGCCGGCGCTTCTTGCCCTGGCTGTCGTCCGACGCCTGCGTTGCCTCATCCGACGCACTGGCAGCGACCGGGGCGGCATTGTTGGTTTCGGTCTCGTCATTGACCTCCGCGTCTGCCTGATCGGAGAAATCTCCGGCCGGAGCAGAGATGGACGAGCCGTCGGCCGGCGCGCCATGCTCACGGTCGCGATCCCTGCCGCCACGACGTCTGCGGCGCTTGCGGCGCTTGCGGTCGCGGCCTTCGCCATCCTCGCCACCGGCAGGCCGCGGCTGTTGGTGCTGCTGCGGCTGTTGGCGAGGCTGCTCTGCCTGCTCCGATGCCTCATCCTCTTCGTCAACGACGACAATCTCGTCCTCGGGCTCTTCCGGCTCGACATAGGCCGGCAGGCTGCGCACCTCGACGAAGCCTTCGGGCTTTTCGGCCAGAGCGCCGCGGAAGATCGCGTAGTGCTGCGCGCCTACCGCATCGTCGGCCTCGATGGTGATGGTCAGGCCGAAACGGCTTTCCAGTTCCACCAGCGTGCCGCGTTTGTGGTTGAGCACGTAGAGTGCCGTTGCCGCAGGCGTGCGAACCGTGATGTGGCTGCGCGAATCCTTGAGCAGGAATTCCTCGATCGCCCGAACCACCATCAGCGCCACCGATGAATCGGAGCGCACATGGCCGGTGCCGCCGCAATGCGGACACGGCTTCATGGTCGATTCCAGCACGCTGGCGCGGATGCGCTGACGCGACATTTCCATCAGGCCGAAATGCGAGATGCGGCCGACCTGGATGCGCGCGCGATCGTTCTTGAGGTGATCCTTCAGCCGCTTCTCGACGGAGCGGTTGTTACGGTTCTCCTCCATGTCGATGAAGTCGATGACGATCAGGCCGGCAAGGTCGCGCAGCCTGAGCTGGCGGGCAACTTCCTCGGCCGCTTCCAGATTGGTGTGGAGCGCGGTGTCCTCGATCGAGTGCTCCTTGGTGGAGCGCCCCGAATTGACGTCGATGGCGACCAGCGCCTCGGTCTGGTTGATGATGATGTAGCCGCCGCTCTTCAGCGTCACTTGCGGCTGCAGCATGCGGTCGAGCTGCGCCTCGATGCCGTTGCGCACGAAGATCGGCGTTGTGTCGCGGAACGGCTGAACCACCTTGGCGTGGCTCGGCATCAGCATGCGCATGAAGTCCTTGGCCTCGCGATAGCCTTCCTCGCCCGAGACAAGGATCTCGTCGATATCCTTGTTGTAGAGGTCGCGCACGGAGCGCTTGATCAGGCTGCCTTCCTCATAGACGAGGGCAGGGGCTGTGGATTGCAGCGTGAGATTGCGCACGTTCTCCCAGAGCCGCATCAGATATTCATAGTCGCGCTTGATCTCGGCCTTCGTGCGGCTCTCGCCGGCGGTGCGCAGGATGACGCCCATGCCTTGCGGCACTTCAAGATCGGCAACGACTTCCTTGAGACGCTTGCGGTCGACCGCGCTGGTGATCTTGCGTGAAATGCCGCCACCGCGCGCCGTGTTCGGCATCAGCACCGAATAACGGCCGGCAAGCGACAGATAGGTGGTGAGTGCGGCGCCCTTGTTGCCGCGCTCTTCCTTGACGACCTGCACCAGCAGGATCTGCCGACGCTTGATGACTTCCTGGATCTTGTACTGGCGGCGCACCGGCTTGCGGCGGTTGCGCACTTCTTCCAGCGCATCCTCCGCACCGACCGATTCGACCTCATGATCGTCGGGATGCGAGGACTGCACCTCCTCCAGCATGCCACGATCATTGTCGGTGGAGGTGGCTTCGCTGCCCTGTTCAGCCTGCGGGGCGGGCTCGGAAATCACATCGGCTTCGACGGAGGCGGCGATCGAAGTAGAACCGGCGTCGCGGGTCTCGTTTTCGCCCTCTTCGGAAGAAGAGTCGCCCTGTTCGGAAGGACCTTCATCATGATGGGATTCATCGGCGTGTTCGGATGCATCGGCGTGTTCGGAGGTATCCGCCGTATGTTCGATGGTTTCCGAAACGTGGGAGGTGTCCTCGGCGATGACGTCAGCGCCACGGCCGTTGTCCTCACCTGTCTCGCCGGCGGCTTCGTTTGCCTCGTCGGAATCGGCTGAACCGGCATCGCGCTTGTGCTCGGCACGGTCGCGGCTCTTGCCGCCGCGCCGGCGTCCGCGCCGTCCGCGGTCACGGTTCTGGCGATCGTCGCCATCGCCATCCTCGTCCTCCTCGTCTTCGGCCTCCTGCGCTTCCGCGCGCAGCAGTGCCTGACGATCGGCGACCGGAATCTGGTAGTAGTCGGGATGTATTTCACTGAAGGCGAGAAAACCGTGACGGTTGCCGCCATATTCGACAAAAGCTGCCTGAAGGGAGGGTTCGACGCGCGTTACGCGGGCGAGATAGATATTTCCTTTGAGCTGCTTCTTGTCCTGGGATTCAAAGTCGAATTCTTCGATACGGTTACCGCGTACGACGACAACGCGTGTTTCCTCCGGGTGGGAGGCGTCTATCAGCATTTTGTTGGGCATTATTTCGTTTCCCCCCGGCAGCCGTCAGCCGCAGCTGGCGGGGCAAAGCCCGCTGCTGTGTGTCTGGATGAATGTGGGTGCCGGATAATTGAACGTCCGCCGGACGCTGCCTGCGTGTCATGGCGGTGCCGCCCGCAGCCATATTGGCGCGGTTTGATGCGGACCTTTCCATGATTGCGCTTGAAGCCATCGTCACCAGCAGAACCTTTGAACCAAAGCCCGGAAACCGGACCAGCTTGTTTGCTCATACAGAGCCGGCACGGGAACAAACCCGGCCGTTTTCCTCACGCAGGCGATTCCCCCGCCACGGGCGCACACCTGCGAAATTCGTCGCGATCACCTGTAGCCTTCTCGCGTGAAGCGAAAGGAGCCGCCTTTCATCTGACCCTGTAGCAGGAAGCTGCGGAGGAGGGCGGTTCCAGGATTGCAGTGATCCACTATCGCTTTTATGATTTGGCGGGTTGGAAGGCAACCCCGATTTCCGATGCCGGCAAAAAGCAGTTCCGCAGCGTAACCTGGGTTCCGACCTTGCATGAAAAGGCTTGGTTAACCTTCTCTGGATACCAATCGTTAATCGAGTTCGCGGCCTAACCGGCACTTCGATGAAACGAGCAGGCGCCTGGCGCCAAACCGTGAGCGAATGGAAGAGAGATGGGACTGGCAGACTTCACAGACAAGGGATGTCGTGTTGGCGGCCAGATTCTCGGCGCCTTCCGTCTCCTGCTGCTGATGGCGATTTTCCTTGCGTGCTCCTCCGTTGCCAGTGCCGCCGATGCACCGCTCGTGGCGAAGGGTTACAAGATGGCGGGCGATGCCACCAAGATGCGCATCGTCATGGATTTCGATCGCGAGCCGGACATCAAATGGTTCCTGCTGCGTGGGCCCAATCGTCTGGTCATCGACCTTGCGAATAGCAGGCTGGCCATCGACGCCAAGGATCTGAAGCCGCGCGGCCTGGTCAAGGGTGTGCAGCTGGGCGAGATCGGCGACGGCGTTTCGCGGCTGATCCTCACCGGCAAGGGACCGTTCGCCGTCGACAAGCTCGATGTGCTCAAGAACGAGGACGGAACCGGCTACCGCATCGCCATCGACATGTCGGCCGCCTCCGAACGGGAGTTCGACATCGCCCTTGCCAACCAGGCGTTGACCACCGGCTCCACGGTTTCGACCGACAAGGGTGGGCGGGTCGGCACCGGCCCGGTCTCCAATCCGGGCCACCGCTTCACCGTCGTCCTCGATCCCGGCCATGGCGGTATCGACGGCGGCGCCGAGGGCCTGAACGGCACCATCGAGAAGAACGTCACACTGGCGTTTGCCACGGAGTTGCGCGACAAGCTCGCGGCTATCGGCAAATACGATGTCTTCATGACGCGTGACACCGATGAATATCTGCGCCTGGACGACCGCGTGCGCATCGCCCGCCAGCATGAGGCAGACCTGCTGATCTCGATCCATGCCGATACGATCAGCGTCAAGGGCATCCGTGGCGCCACCGTCTACACCGTCTCCGACAAGGCGTCGGACCCCGAGGCACAGGCGCTTGCCGACCGCGAAAATCTCTCCGACCAGTTCGCCGGCATGGTTATCAAGGACGACAACAAGGAAGTGACAGACATCCTGATCGATCTGATCCGCCGCGAGACGCACACCTTCTCGATGAGTTTTGCCCACACATTGGTCGGCCAGCTGTCGACCAGCGTGGGCCTCATCAACAATCCGCAACGTTCCGCGGGATTCAAGGTGCTGAAGGCGCCAGACGTGCCATCCGTGCTGGTCGAGCTCGGCTATCTCTCGAACGCCAAGGACGAGGCGCAGCTCCTCAACACCGAGTGGCGCGGCAAGGCCGCGCAAAGCATAGCCAACGCTGTTGCGCTGTTCGCTTCCGCCCGGGCCGGAACCGCAACCGGGGGCTGACATGCCTCATGGGGCCTGCAACCGGAGGCGGCGTTGCGCGACGACAACACAAGCTGCCTTTATTTCCGGTGCGCGGTCACGAAATCCAGGGCTTGCCGTATTTTGTCCACATGGTGGCGACATGGGTTTTCGATTACGGTTTGGGACCGGCTCGAAAGCTTGCGTGGAAGGCGGCTTCGTTTAGGAAATTCCCGAACCAAGGACTGGAGCGGGTATGATTCGTCTCATTGGCTATTTCTTCGGCATCGGCACGACGCTGGCCCTTCTGGTCGCGGCGGGCGTTGCGATTTACATCAGCCATCTGTCCAAGGATCTGCCCGACTACGAGGTGCTGGCCAAGTACGAGCCGCCGGTGACCACCCGCATCCATGCCTCGGATGGCTCACTGATGGCCGAATATGCGCGCGAGCGGCGCCTGTACCTGCCGATCCAGGCGATCCCGGATCGCGTCAAGGCGGCGTTCCTGTCGGCCGAGGACAAGAACTTCTACAACCACCCCGGCATCGACGTGACCGGCCTTGGCCGTGCGATCATCGTCAACTTTCAGAATCTCGGCTCGGGCAGGCGCCAGGTCGGCGCCTCGACGATCACCCAGCAGGTGGCCAAAAACTTCCTGCTGACCGCGGACCAGACCTACGAGCGCAAGATCAAGGAGATGATCCTGGCCTTCCGTATCGAGCAGGCCTATCCCAAGGATCGCATTCTCGAGCTCTACCTCAACGAAATCTTCTTTGGCTTCGGCGCCTATGGTGTGGCCGGCGCGGCGCTTACTTATTTCGACAAGTCGGTGAACGAGCTGACCGTGGCCGAGGCCGCTTACTTGGCCTCCCTGCCGAAGGGACCGAACAATTACCACCCCTTCAAGCATGCCGATCGCGCGATTGAGCGCCGTAACTGGGTCATCGACCAAATGGTCGAGAATGGCTACGTCACGCGTGAGGAGGGCAACAAGGCCAAGGCCGAGCCGCTCGGCGTGACGCCGCGCCGCACCGGCACCTATCTTTTTGCCGGCGAGTATTTCACCGAGGAAGTTCGCCGCCAGATCATTGCCCGTTATGGCGAGAACGCGCTTTACGAAGGCGGCCTGTCCGTTCGCACGACGCTTGATCCGAAGATACAGCTCATTGCCCGCAAGGCGATGCAGAACGGCCTGTTGAAGTACGATACGCTGCGCGGTTATCGCGGGCCGGTGAAATCAATCGATGTGTCCGGTGACTGGGGTGTGCCTCTGGGCAACGTCAAGGGCCTCGAGGATGTTCCCGAATGGTCGCTCGCCGTCGTGCTCGACAGTTCCGCTACCGGCCTGTCGATCGGCCTGCAGCCCGCGCGCCAGGCGTCTGGCGACATCGTCAAGGAACGTGTCGAAGGGACCGTCAGCAAGGACAACATGGGCTTCGCCATGCGCCATGTGGTCGGTGGCAAGACCGTCAAGGCCAAGTCGCCGGCCGAAGTGCTCAAACCGGGCGACGTCATCTTCGTGCAGAAGAACGAGGGCTCCGACAATGCCTACAGCCTGCGCCAGGTTCCCGAGGTGGAAGGCGGCCTGATCGCCATGGATCCGCATACCGGCCGCGTGCTGGCCATGGTCGGCGGTTTCTCCTACGCCCAGTCCGAGTTCAACCGCGCCACCCAGGCGATGCGCCAGCCAGGCTCTTCGTTCAAGCCGATCGTCTATTCGGCCGCGCTCGACAACGGCTATACGCCGGCCTCGGTGATCATGGACGGACCGATCACCATCCAGAGCGGCAACACGACCTGGACGCCGAAGAACTATGACGGCACCGTCGCCGGGCCGGCAACCCTGCGCTCCGGCATCGAGAAGTCACGCAACCTGATGACGGTGCGGCTTGCCAACGACATGGGCATGAAGCTGGTCGTCGAATATGCAGAGCGCTTCGGCGTCTATGATCATCTGGCGCCGTATTTGCCGATGGCGCTTGGCTCCGGCGAGACGACTGTCATGCGCATGGTTTCGGCCTATTCGATCATGGCCAATGGCGGCAAGTCGATCAAGCCGTCGCTGATCGACCGCATCCAGGATCGCTACGGCAAGACGGTGTTCAAGCAGGATGAGCGTGGCTGCGAGGGCTGCAACGCGCCTGAATGGAAGAACCAGCCGGAGCCGGAACTGGTCGACAATTCCGAGCAGGTGCTCGATCCGATGACCGCATACCAGATCACCTCGATGATGGAAGGCGTCGTGCAGCGCGGCACCGGCGCCACCATCGGCGAGCTCGGCCGCCACATCGCCGGCAAGACCGGAACGACCAATGACGAGAAGGACGCCTGGTTCATCGGATTTACGCCCAACCTCGTCGTCGGCCTCTATATGGGCTACGACACGCCGCGCGGCCTTGGCCATGGCGCCACCGGCGGCGGTCTCGCCGCTCCGATCTTCAAGGATTTCATGCGTGTGGCGCTGGACGGCACGCCCAATGTCGACTTCAAGGTTCCCGATGGCATGAGCCTGATCGCCATCAACCGCAAGACCGGCATGCGGGCGACACCGGGTGACCCGGGCACCATCATCGAGGCCTTCAAGCCAGGTACCGGCCCCGCCGACAGCTATTGGGTGATCGGCATGGGCGCCGACGGCTCCAACGCCTCCGGCGGCGCACTATCGCCGCAGGCCAACCAGGCCATTCAGGACGGTGGCGGCGGCCTCTACTGACGGTTCAAATCCCGACCATGGGCCAGCCCGGGGCTGGCCCATTTCGCTTTACACGCGGCAGCACCGTCCCTATGTATCGCGCCGACCAGAGCAATTCCAGGAAAGTGCCTAGCGGTTTTCCGTCTGGAATTGCGTCAAACAGAAAAGTTGCAGCGATTCGGCGTTTCCTTCAAACACCGATCCGCTCTAACCGTCACTTTCAGCAACAGGACAAAATACCAGGCCATGCGCGCGGAAACGCAGAATATTGTCGACGAGATCAGGCAGGCGATAACCCTGCTGAGGAGGCATCTTTGACTGGGATCAGGCCATTAAACGGCTTGAATACCTGAATGTCCGTGCCGAGGACGCCAGCCTCTGGAACGAACCGCTGGAAGCGCAGAAGCTGATGCGCGAACGCCAAGGCCTCGAGGAAGGCATAGCGGCGGTCAAGGGCCTGACCCAGGCCCTGGAAGACAATATCGGCCTGATCGAGCTCGGCGAGGAAGAGGGTGACGAGGGCGTCATTGCCGAGGCGGAAGCCGCGATCCGCTCGATGCAGGGCGAGGCGAAGGCCCGCCAGGTCGAGACGCTGCTGTCGGGCGAAGCCGACGCCAACGACACCTATCTCGAAATTCATGCCGGCGCCGGCGGCACCGAGAGCCAGGACTGGGCCTCGATGCTTTTGCGCATGTACACGCGCTGGGCCGAGCGCCGCCGGTTCAAGGTCGAGGTGCTGGAAGTGCATGACGGCGAAGAAGCGGGCATCAAGTCCGCGACATTGCTGATCAAGGGCCACAATGCCTATGGCTGGCTGAAGACCGAATCGGGCGTCCACCGCCTGGTGCGTATTTCACCTTATGACAGCAACGCGCGCCGGCATACGTCCTTTTCCAGTATCTGGGTCTATCCTGTCGTCGACGACACGATCGAGATCGACGTTTCCGAATCGGACGTGCGCATCGACACCTATCGCTCCTCCGGCTCAGGTGGCCAGCACGTCAACACCACCGATTCGGCCGTGCGCATCACCCATATCGCCACGGGCATCGCGGTCGCCTGCCAGGCCGAGCGTTCGCAGCACAAGAACCGGGCAAAGGCTTGGGAAATGCTGCGCTCGCGCCTCTACGAGGAAGAGCTGAAGAAGCGTGAGGCTATCGCCAATGCCACCGAAGCCTCGAAGAGCGACATCGGCTGGGGTCACCAGATCCGCTCCTATGTGCTGCAGCCCTACCAGTTGGTGAAGGACCTGCGCACCGGTGTCGAAAGCACCAGCCCGTCGAGCGTGCTCGACGGCGACCTCGATGAATTCATGGAGGCCTCGCTGTCGCAACGCATCGAGGGCGGCGCGGGCGAAGTGATGGGGGACCTGGATTAGGTCAGCCGATGTCCTGCGACGCAGGCCAGCGAATGACAGTCGCGCATTTGGTTCGCCCTTTTTCACCATTGTCGCGACGAGCTGGCGCTGTGTGAAAGCGCGCTGTGGCTGCCGCGATGGCAGCGCATGGGCCGGCTACGCAGCTATTGCTTGCGCCGGCTCGCATTTCGGCTCACCATTAGAGGTAGGAGGAGGCAAAGCATATATGGCCGGTCGCGGCATATCTGCTGACGGTTCGGCCACTGGGAAGACACGTTCCGGGAACGGGCAAGCGAAATGCTTGAATCTCGTTTGAAAGGAGCGTTGCCATGTTCTCTGCCGGTTTTAGATCGGCCTTTGCCGTTCCATCGGTTGGCCGGCCTCTCCTGCCTCTGTGTGCTGCCTGCGCGATAGCTGCCCTGACGGCGCCAGCCCTGGCGCATGACGCCAAGCCGACCGCGGCCAAACCGCAAGGCTGGAGCTATCCGTTCGCCTGCTGCGCGAACTACGACTGCCGCGAGGTATCGCAGACCTCGATCAGCGAGCGCCCGGAAGGCTATGTCATCAAGGATACCGGGGAGGTGCTGGCCTACAGCGACAGGCGGATCAAGGATTCGCCCGACGGTGAGTTTCATTGGTGTGCTCACGTGGCCGGTCTCGATGCAGGCAAGACGATCTGCCTGTTTGTGCCGCCGCAGTCTTACTGATGCATGTCGCCTGGGTCCCGGTTCCGGGAGCCCGACAAGCATGAAACAGAGACCTAAAGTGCGTCGCCACAATCCGTTCGAACGCGACACGCTTTAGAGCCGCTGACTGCTGTCCGCGGGCAAAAGCCTGCTGACGGACAGTTGTCAGGATCGCTTCTTTATGGTGCCTTGCCGCGCGGGCGGCGGACAATGGAGAGGTGATGTTCATGACCATCAAGGGAAGCTGCCACTGCAAGGCCACCGCGTTCGAGGTTTCGCAGGCGCCAGAAACGGTGACGCGATGCACCTGTTCGTTCTGCTCGAAACGCGGCTCGCTCTGGGCCTACTACACCCCATCGCAGTTCAAGCTTATTACCCCGATGAAAAACGTGACCTTCTATCAATGGGGCTCGAAGACTGTAAAACATGGTTTTTGCCCGACCTGTGGCTGCGGCACCTTCACGGAAACGCCGGATTGGTCGACTGGCGAGCCGGATTTCGACAATCCGAAGATCAGCGTCAATTCTCGACTATTCGACGATTTCGATCTCGACAAGATCGAAGTGGTGGTCATTGACGGCAAGAATCTCTGGTAGCCTTCCAAGCGTCAGTCAGCTCCGGGGAAAAGCTGCGGCAGGCGCTTTTGCCATTCCGCTTTTCGCCGTATTTCATGGTACAAGTCGCGGGAAGGGCTGATTTGGCGCCATCGCAATGGCGTGACTTGGAGAGGGACCATCCTATGAAGAAGACCGTGCTCGTCGTTGTGGCGACGGCTTTGCTCGTGAGCGCCTGCACCACGACCGATCCGTATACCGGCGACCAGAAGATTTCCAACACGGCCGCTGGTGCCGGCCTCGGCGCCTTGGCTGGCGCCAGCCTCGGCCTGCTTGCCGGTGGCAATGATCGCCGCAACGCGTTGATTGGTGCCGGTATTGGTGCACTGGCCGGCGGCGCCATCGGCGCCACCATGGATCAGAACGAGGCCGAGCTGCGCCGCCAGCTTCAGGGCACCGGAGTCAGCGTCACCCGCAGTGGCGACCAGATCATCCTCAACATGCCATCCGACATCACCTTCAATGTCGATCAGGACGCGGTGAAGCCCGGCTTCTATCCGGTGCTGAATTCCGTCGCGCTGGTACTGAAGAAGTTCCGCCAGACGACCGTCGATGTCTTCGGCCATACCGATTCGACCGGCGGCGACCAGCACAATTTCGATCTGTCGCAGCGGCGTGCGCTGGCCGTCGCCAACTATCTGTCCGGTCAGGGCGTCGATTCGCGCCGCTTTGCTGTCACCGGCTTCGGCAAGACGCGGCCTGTCGCATCCAATGCAACGGCCGAAGGCCGCGCCCAAAACCGGCGCGTCGAGATCCAGCTTTCTCCGCTCACCTGAACTGAACGGCATGCGAATGCGAAACGGTCCCATGTGGGGCCGTTTTTGTTTGAGCGGACTTCGGCGCTCTTCTGATTGGCGCGCTGGGGAATTAGCTAGTTCTAAATAGCTGCTTTCCTGCGGCCGTGGAAAGGAATAGCATCGTGGCTGTCCAGAGGGGATGAGGCGGTACAACTGGCCGCGCAATCAGCATTTTCCGCCTCCGTCTTGAACGGCCAGATCAGAAAATCTGGGAGGAATGCATGACAAGAACAGCCTGCCTTGGGCGCTGCGGCGTCCTCGCTTTGACGAGTATTGTAGGCGCATGGTTAGGCGTCGCTTCGGCCGTGGCCGAAGACGCCAACAAGGCCGACATCGACGCCTTGAAAAAATCGCTGGCCAAATATCAGGACTACACCGTCGCCGTTCGTGACCTTTATCTGTCGACGGTCGGCTGCGTCTATTACAGCGGAGAAAAGATACCGGGCGCGATGGACTACCCGAAAGGCGCCATGGGCATCCATTTCGTCAACGCTCAAAGTGTCGGCCAAAAGCTCGATCCGATGCGCCCCAATGTGCTGATCTACGAACCGACGAAAAAGGGCTTGCAACTTGTGGGGGTGGAATGGCTGGTGCCGCTGACGCCAGACATCAAGGAGCCGCCGAAGCTGCTCGGCCAAACCTTCCAGGGTCCGATGGAGGGACACTATCCGCTCATTCCGAGGGAGTTCGTCCACTACGATCTTCACGCCTGGCTGTTCAGGGACAATCCGAACGGCATGTTCAGCCCGACGAACCCGAACGTGAAATGCAACAAGGCCGAGTTTCCGATGCTGGAAAAACCGACCAAGATGATGCCTGGACCGATGTAAGGGGCGAGTCAGGGCTAACGCATGTCGCCGGAAGCGGCCCCGTCTTGGGAGCACGACACGGATGAAAACAAAGGCCTATAGCGCGTCGCCTGACTCTGTTCTCACGCGACGCGGTTAGACGTCTGCCGGGAGGGCAAGCCGGATGGCTGGCTTGCTTTCAATCGTTCGGCGATCAGACCTTGGCGACGATGCGCATGAAGGCCGGCATGTCGTCGCCGAAGCCGACGGTGCTATCATTGTCTTCTTGATGCTGGCGGGCAGGGCGGTTGCGCTGGGGCCTGGTGTCACCGCGCTCCGGTGCTCGATCCGAGGACGTCTTGCGCTCGGTGTTTTCCGAACGGATCGCATCCTTGCGCGCGCGCCGTTCGACAATGTCGGCCACGGCCGACTCGGGTGCATCGGGCTGTTCGCTCTGCTGGGCAACCGCGGCCGGGGCATCTTCCTCGCTGCGTCGGGCACGACGTTCGCCGCCTCGCTTGCGCTCGCCATTGTCCTTGCGATCATGGGCCTTGCGGTCCTCGTCCTTGCGGCCGGCACGACGCGGCGCGCCTTTGCCACGGCGCGGAGCATCATCCTCGCTCTCGCTGGCAACAACCGTCGACAGGTCGCCGTCATGCCACTCGATCTTGGTGCCGATCAGCCGTTCGATGGCGTCGATATACTTGGTGTCGGACTTGGTCGCGATGGTGAAGGACTTGCCCGAGCGACCAGCGCGGCCGGTACGGCCAATGCGGTGGACATAATCCTCGGCATGGATCGGAACGTCATAGTTGAAGACGTGACTGACGTCGGGGATATCGAGGCCGCGCGCGGCGACGTCCGAAGCGACGAGATAGCGCAATTTGCCGTCACGGAAATTGGCCAGCATCTGCATGCGGGCGCGCTGGTCCATGTCACCATGCAGTGCGCCGGCATCGAAATCATGCTTCAGCAGCGAGCGGAACAGCTCCGACACCTCGACCTTGCGGTTGCAGAAGATGATGGCGTTCTTCAGTTCCGCATCTTCGGCCTTCATCAGGTTGCGCAGCGTTTCGCGCTTGTCCCAGGGCTTGGAGCCGGATTTCACCAGCCTCTGTATGATGTTGGTGGCCGCGGACGCCGCCTTCGACACCTCGACCCGCACCGGGGCATGCAGGAATTTCTCCGTCAGCTTGGTGATCTCGGGCGGCATGGTCGCCGAGAAGAACAGCGTCTGCCGGGTGAACGGGATCATCTCGCAGATGCGCTCGATATCGGGAATGAAGCCCATGTCGAGCATGCGGTCGGCCTCGTCGATGACAAGGATCTCGACACCGTTGAGCAGCAGCTTGCCACGCTCGCGGTGGTCGAGCAGGCGGCCAGGCGTCGCGATCAGCACGTCGGCGCCGCGCTCCAGCTTCTTGTCCTGCTCGTCGAACGACACGCCGCCGATCAGCAGCGCAATGTTGAGCTTGTGGTTCTTGCCGTATTTGACGAAGTTTTCCTCGACCTGTGCGGCGAGTTCGCGCGTAGGCTCCAGGATCAGCGTGCGCGGCATGCGGGCGCGGGCGCGGCCCTTTTCCAGCCGGGTCAGCATCGGCAGCACGAAGGAGGCCGTCTTGCCGGTGCCGGTCTGGGCAATACCCAGCACGTCCTTGCCGAGCAAGGCGTGCGGGATGGCGCCGGCCTGGATCGGAGTCGGCTGCGTGTAGCCGGCATCGGTGACTGCGGAAAGCACCTTCGGCGACAGGCCGAGGTCTGAAAAGGTCAACGCTTCTTGAGCGATCGTGGTGTCTGAGGACAAGTGTTGTCGTCTTTGGCTGGTTCGGGGAGGCGCAACGTCATTCGTCGCGGCAAGCGCCGCGCGCCTGCAAAGTTGGTATGCGATTAGGCGCAAGTCCACGATTTGTCAACAGAAACAGGCGGGATTGGCGCGATTGTGAAGTCGTAACCTTAATCGCGATGCTTAATCCGGCCGCTTCTCTCTGTGCCGGCTCAGTAACGGAACTGTTCAGCCAGGATGCGTTCGTTCCAGGAATGGTTGGGATCGAACAGCAAGGTCGCCGTGGCTGTCGGCGATTCCCGCACTGTCACGGAAGTCACCGCCTTGACCTCCGTGTGGTCGGCGGCGGCGTTCACCGGCCGCTTTTCAGGCTCCAGAATGTCGAAGCGCACGGTCGCCTTGTTGGAGAGCAAAGCACCACGCCAGCGGCGCGGGCGAAACGGGCTGACCGGCGTAAGCGCCAGAAGCGGAGCGTCGAGCGGCAGGATCGGGCCGTGCGCGGAAAGATTGTAAGCGGTCGATCCCGCAGGCGTGGCGATCATTACGCCATCGCAGCTCAGTTCTTCGAGCCGTATCTGGTCGTCGACACTGATGCGGATCTTGGCCGTCTGATAGGATTGGCGCCACAGCGCCACTTCGTTGATCGCCAGCGCCGACACCGTTTCGCCTTCCGAGGTGACGGCCTGCATTTCGAGCGGGCGGATCGTTTCGGCGACCGCGGCCGCGATGCGCTCGGCGAGCCCTCCGGACCGGTACTCATTCATCAGGAACCCTATGGTGCCACGGTTCATGCCGTAGACCTTCTTTCCCGTTCCCATCGTGTCGCGCAAAGTCTGCAGCAGGAAGCCGTCGCCGCCCAAGGCCACCACAACGCCCGCGTCCGCGACCGAACACTGACCATAGCGCCTCGTCAGGCTTTCCAGCGCCGCCTTGGCGTCTGCTGTGTCGGACGAAACGAAGGCGATGCTGTTGGCGGCTGTGCTCATGGCTCCCCGATCGCGACCGATTGGCGAGATTCCGGCCGCGCCAGCGCCGGGGTAGCATGGGCGGGCGGGTCTGCAAAGAGAGCCGGTATGTCGGCCAGCGAAACTGCCCCGGGCTGCGTCGCCAAAGCCGGTAGGTCGCGCTTCATGTCAAAGCGCGGGCGAATGTGATGGTTAAGGCGGGGCTTAAACTCTCGTAAACGCGGATCGATCATGTTAGCCGGCATGGGCAGCGTGGGGCGCCCGCGGCACCGCTGTATCCTTCGGGATGTCAAATGGAGGCTGCGGCACTTTTGATCGTGCGCATGATCCCTGGAAACCTCAAGCCCGGGATATGCGCCAGCCAGACGAGGCCGACACATTGCCGGTAACACGCCTGATCGTCGTTTTTGTCATGCTGGGTAGCTTCGCGCTGGTCTTCGCCGAGCTTGTGCGCCAGTCGGAAGCAATGAGCACCAGACCATTACCCACGGCGTCACGCTGCGGCGATGCCGCAGGGATGCCTTGCCCGCAAAGAGCGCTCTAGGTCGCGAAAGCACGATCGTCCATCCACGCCATGGAACCGCCGCCGATGCTCGGCATGTCTTGCCTGCTGCTGGATCGCCTGCGGTCTTGGCGGAAACCGAGGAATCGAGGGCCAGACTATCGGATTTCGCTTCCCGCCAACAGCCGCGGCTGAGCCTGCGCCGCCATTCTGTCAGCGGCTCGCCGCCTGGAAAGTGCAGGGCATCTGATTAGGTCGCGGTAGTGCCGGCGAAAAGATATTGACTGTATAGTTAGTTATAATTTAGCCTCGGGGATAACCGAGTTGGCCAGCCGGCATTTGCCTGTGAATGGCCGCGAAGAGGGAAATATCTCGACAGCCGTCCGGCCCATCATCGGGACGAAAGGCGTCAACAGGCTTGTTCATCGCAGGAAATGGACCTGAGGACGCGACGCGGCCGGTCCCAACAATGGGAGCACTAGCATGAACTGGAAACTGACAGCGGCGGCCGTTGGGCTATCGCTTTTCGCCGTAACAGGCATTGCCCGCGCCGATGGCGAACTCAACATCTACAACTGGGGCAACTACACCAGCCCGGACCTGATCAAGAAGTTCGAGGAGACCTACAAGGTCAAGGTCACCGTCACCGATTACGACTCCAACGACACCGCGTTGGCCAAGGT
>NZ_VFVA01000048.1:0-31219 GCF_006442155.1 Mesorhizobium sp. B2-4-14
GTTCGTATAGATAGTCGGTGTAGATCGAGTTGCGGCGCGACAGCCGGGCATTGATTATCTCGAGGCCCTGCTTGTTGAGGTCGATGCCGGCGTTCCTGGCGTTCTCCTTGATGACATCGTCGCGGCCAAGCAGGATGGCGGTGCCGAGCCGCTGGTTCACATAGGAGACGGCGGCGCGCATCACCTGCTCCTCCTCGCCTTCGGCGAAGACGATGCGCTTGGGTTGGCGGCGCACGCGGTCGTAGATGCGCTGCAGGGTCGAAGCGATCGGATCGCGGCGGGCGGACAACTCCTGCGCGTAGCGGTCGAGGTCGAGGATCGGCTTGCGGGCGACGCCAGAATCCATCGCCGCCTTGGCCACGGCAATCGGAATGGCCGAGATCAGGCGCGGGTCGAACGGCACCGGAATGATGTAGTTGGGGCCGAATTTCGGCCGGTTGCCCTGATAGGCGGCGGCGACGTCGTCCGGCACGTCCTGGCGCGCCAGTTCGGCGAGCGCGCGGGCCGCGGCGATCTTCATGTCGTCGTTGATGGTGGTGGCCCGCACATCCAGTGCGCCGCGAAAGATATAGGGGAAGCCGAGCACGTTGTTGACCTGGTTCGGATAGTCCGAACGCCCGGTGGCCATGATGGCGTCGGTGCGGATCTCGGCCACTTCTTCCGGCGTGATCTCGGGGTCCGGATTGGCCATGGCGAAGATGATCGGGTTCTTGGCCATCGACTGCACCATGGCGGTGGTCAGTGCGCCCTTGGCCGACAGACCGAGGAAGACGTCGGCACCATCGAGCGCTTCGGCCAGGCTGCGCGCCTCGGTTTTCACCGCATGCGCCGACTTCCACTGGTTCATGCCTTCGGTGCGGCCCTGGAAGACGACGCCCTTGGTGTCGCACAGGATGATGTTTTCAGGCGCGAAGCCCATCGCCTTCATCAGCTCGATGCAGGCGATGCCGGCCGCACCCGCGCCGTTGCAGACCAGCCTGGTGGTCTTCATGTCGCGGCCGGTGATCTCCAGCGCGTTGATGAGGCCGGCGGCCGAGATGATGGCGGTGCCGTGCTGGTCGTCATGGAAGACCGGGATGTCCATCAGCTCGCGCAGGCGCTGCTCGATGATGAAGCATTCCGGCGCCTTGATGTCTTCCAGGTTGATGCCGCCGAAGGAGGGACCGAGGAAGCGCACGCAGTTGACGAACTCGTCGGCATCCTCGGTGTCGACCTCGATATCGATGGAATCGACGTCGGCGAAGCGCTTGAACAGCACCGCCTTGCCTTCCATCACCGGCTTCGACGCCAGCGCGCCGAGATTGCCGAGGCCGAGGATAGCAGTGCCGTTGGAGATGACGGCGACCATATTGCCGCGCGTCGTATAGTCGAAGGCACGGCTGGGATCCTCGGCGATGGCGCGCACCGGCACGGCGACACCTGGCGAATAGGCGAGGCTGAGATCGCGCTGCGTCGTCATCGGCTTGGTGGCGACGATCTCGAGCTTGCCGGGCCGGCCCATGGCATGGAATTCGAGCGCTTCCTGCGCGCTGACGGACGGACCGTTGTTCTCGGTTTTCCTGGCCATGATGCTTTTGATTTCCTCGCCGGTGCAGCACCTCCTTGAAGCGGGTGCTTGTGTGGTTCCGAATTAAGACCACGCGCCGGCTCGTGTAAACCGCCAAGCTCGGCAAAGCTGCTTCAAAGCGGGCGCGACTGGTCACGGCCGTTCTTGTGCCGTCCTGAATGCCGCGATCTCAGGGGCATGCTGGCGCAGGGTTGCCCAGTGCGCAGGGTTCCGGCCCCCGGGGAACAGCCATTGGGAATATGGCGGATTCGCTGCTGCCCGGCCGTTGCTTCAGAGCCGACCGATAGGCAACGCAGTCTTCCCCTGCTTTTCGAAGCCCCGGCATTAAACCCGGCCATCACATCTGCTAGCGTGCCGCGCCATGAACATGCATAGCCCGAACGAGCCCGACGCCCCCGAGGTGATGACGCCGCCGCAGCCCGGCGCCGCTGTCACGCCGATGATGGAGCAGTTCATCGAAATCAAGGCGGCGAACCCGGATTCACTGCTGTTCTATCGCATGGGCGATTTCTACGAGCTGTTCTTCGACGATGCCGAGAAAGCGAGCCGGGCGCTGGGCATCGTGCTGACCAAGCGCGGCAAGCACCAGGGCCACGACATACCGATGTGCGGCGTGCCGGTGCATGCCGCCGACGATTATCTGCAGAAGCTGATCGGCCAGGGTTTTCGCGTCGCCGTCTGCGAACAGATCGAGGATCCGGCCGAAGCCAAGAAGCGCGGCTCCAAATCGGTGGTGCGCCGCGACGTGGTGCGGCTGGTGACGCCGGGCACGATCACCGAGGACAAATTGCTGGCGCCTTCGGAATCAAGCTTCCTGATGGCGCTCGGACGGGTGAAGGGCGGCGCGGATCCAAGAGGCGGGGAGCGCGGGAGCACGACAGCGAACCAGGGAAGCTTCGCCTTGGCCTGGATTGACATCTCGACCGGCGCCTTCCGCGTCGCCGAAACCACGGCCGACCGGCTGCTCGCTGATATCTTCCGTGTCGATCCGCGCGAGCTGATCGTCGCCGAGCCGGTGTTCCACGATCCCGAGCTGAAGCCCATGTTCGACCTGCTCGGCCGGGTCGCCAACCCGCAGCCGCCATCGCTGTTCGATTCGGCCTCCGCCACCGGCCGCATCGCCCGCTTCTTCGATGTAGCGACACCCGACAGTTTCGGCACGTTTTCGCGGGCCGAACTGTCGGCGATCTCGGGCGCCATCGCCTATGTCGAGAAGACGCAGAAAGCCGAGCGGCCGCCCTTGTCGCGGCCCGAGCGCGAGGAACAGGGCTCGACCTTGTTCATCGATCCGGCGACGCGCGGCAATCTGGAGCTGCTGCGTACATTGTCGGGGAGCCGCGAAGGTTCCCTGTTCAAGGCGATAGACCGCACGGTGACCGGCGGCGGCGCAAGACTGCTCGCGGACCGGCTGATGGCGCCGCTGACCGACCCGGCGGCCATTGTCGCACGGCTGGATTCGGTGTCGTTCTTCCGGTCCGAAACGCGGCTCTGCCAGGCGGTTAGGGCGAGCCTGAAGAGCGTCGCCGACATGCCGCGCGCCCTGTCAAGGCTGGCGCTCAACCGTGGCGGGCCGCGCGACCTCGGCGCATTGCGCGCCGGCTTCCAGGCGGCCGGCGCGATCGCCGAAATCTTTGCCGCCACCGCCCTGCCCCAGGAATTGGCGGCAGCGCTGGCTGCCATCAAGGCACTCCCCGAAGCGCTTGCCCGGCATCTGACGCAGGCGCTCGGCGAGGAACTGCCGCTGCTAAAACGCGACGGCGGTTTCGTTCGCGGCGGCTACCATGCCGAACTCGACGAGATGCGGGCACTGCGCGACGAATCCCGCAAGGTGATCGCCGGGCTGGAGCGCTCGCTGATCGACGATACCGGCATCCGCTCGCTGAAAATCCGGCACAACAATGTGCTGGGCTATTACATCGAGGTGACGGCCAACCATCATGCGGTGATGACCGGCAGCGATGGTGCCAAGGCGCGCTTCATTCACCGCCAGACGATGGCCAACGCGATGCGCTTCACCACGACAGAACTCGCCGAGCTCGAGACCAAGATCGCCAACGCCGCCGACCGCGCGCTGAGCATCGAACTGGCGACTTTCGACGCGCTGACGGCGGAAGCTGTCGCCGAGGCCGAGGCGATCCGCGCCGGCGCTGAAGCACTCGCCGTGCTCGACGTGTCGGCGGCACTGGCGCTGCTTTCGGAAAGCGAGGCCTGGTGCCGGCCGGTGGTGGATTCCAGCCTTGCCTTCGAAATATCTGGCGGCCGGCATCCGGTGGTCGAACAGGCGTTGCGCCGTTCGGGCGAAGGGCCGTTCGTCGCCAATGATTGCGACCTCTCGCCGGAGGGGAGTGCCAAGAACGGCGCGATCTGGCTGCTGACCGGCCCGAACATGGGTGGTAAATCGACCTTCCTGCGGCAGAACGCGCTGATCGCGATCCTGGCCCAAACCGGTTCCTTCGTGCCGGCGGCATCCGCCCATATCGGCGTCGTCGACCGGCTGTTCTCGCGCGTCGGCGCTTCGGACGATCTGGCGCGCGGCCGTTCGACCTTCATGGTCGAAATGGTCGAGACGGCGGCGATCCTCAACCAGGCCGGCGAGCGGGCGCTGGTGATCCTCGATGAGATCGGTCGCGGCACCGCCACTTTCGACGGCCTGTCGATCGCCTGGGCGGCGGTGGAATACCTGCACGAGAAGAACCGCTGCCGGGCAATCTTCGCCACCCATTTCCATGAGATGACGTCGCTCGCCGGCAAGCTGGCGCGGCTTCACAACGTCACCATGCGGGTCAAGGAGTGGGAAGGCGACGTCGTCTTCCTGCACGAGGTCGGCAAGGGTGCGGCCGATCGCTCCTACGGCGTGCAGGTAGCGCGGCTCGCCGGCCTGCCGGAAGCGGTGGTCGACCGGGCCAAGCAAGTGCTGCACCAGCTGGAGGAAGGCGAGGTCTCCGGCAAGACCAACCGGCTGGTCGACGACCTGCCGCTGTTTTCGGTGGCGGTGAAACGCGAAGCATCCAAGCCGGTGAAGAGCGACGCGCTGGGCGAGGCCCTTCGAACCATCAACCCGGACGAGATGACGCCCCGCGAGGCGCTGGAGGCGCTTTACCGGCTGAAGGGGCTGGCGGGAAAATAGTCAGATCATCTCCAGCCCGCGCTTGCGGGTCGGCGGCGGGAAGGCACGGTCGAGATCGGCGAGATCCTCGCTCGTGAGCTCGATGTCGAGCGCCGCGAAATTCTGGCGGACATGCTCCTGGCTGCTGGCCTTGGGGATGGCGATGACGCCCTCCTGGTGCATCACCCAGGCCAAGGCGATCTGTGCGGCGGTCGCATTGTGGCGGGCGGCGACCGTGTCGAGCCTGGCATTGCGCGCCAGTGCGCCCTGCTCCACCGGCGAATAGGCCATCAGGGGAATGCCGCGCTGGCGGCTCCACGGTGCCAGATCGAACTCGAGGCCGCGCCGCGAGAGGTTGTAGAGAACCTGGTTGGTCTGGACCCCATCGCCTGTCGGCAGACCGACCAATTCCTCCATCTCGTCGGTATCGAAATTGCTGACGCCCCAATGGCGGATCTTGCCGGCCTTCTTCAAAGCCTCGAAGGCTTCGACCGTCTCCGACAATGGCACGCTGCCCGGCCAATGCAGCAAATAGAGATCGACATGGTCGGTGCGCAGGCGCTTCAGGCTGTTCTCGCAGGCGCGCTGCACGCCCGCGCGCGACGCGTTCGACGGCAGCACTTTCGAAACCAGGAAAACCTCGGCGCGGTGCCCGGCAATGGCCTCGGCCACCACCGCCTCGGCGCCGCCGCTGGCATACATTTCGGCGGTGTCGATCAGCGTGACGCCGAGATCGAGGCCGAGCCTGAGGGCATTCACCTCATCGGCGCGGCGGCGCGAATCCTCGCCCATTTTCCACGTGCCCTGGCCGAGAACGGGTACAGCCTCGCCGGAAGGCAGCGTGGTGGTTCTGACACTCGATGGCATGATGGCCTCCAGTTAAAGCTGGATCGCATCACAGGCGGGGCGAGAAATCCAGAGCGTTCCCGCCACAGCTTCACGATGTCCGAAGGCCTATTTCACCGGATGGGCGGCGAGCCAGTGCTGCATCTGCTTGATCTCGGCTTCTTGCGCCGCGATGACCGCTTCGGCGAGCTTGCGGATCTCCGGGTCCTTGCCGTTGGCAAGCTCGACCTTGGCCATGTCGATCGCACCCTGGTGATGCGGGATCATGCCACGGACGAAATCGACATCGGCATTGCCGGTATATTGCGAAGCCATCATGCCGACATGCATCTTGTCCATCGCCGCCTTGTAGCCTTCGGTCGAAGGGCTGGTCGCGTCGGTTGCCATGCCGGCCATGTCGTGTTTCATCTCTTCACTGCTCGCCGGAACGCTTTCGAGGAAGACGGCAAGCAGCATTCCAGCGGCCATCAGCAAAAGCACCAGTTTCTTGGCCAACGTCATTCATGGTCTCCTATTGAGTGAGTTTCGTATTTGGGGCTTTGGGTCAGAGTTTCAACGTTCTCAGTCGCAATGCGTTGGCGATGACCGACACGGAGGACAGGCTCATCGCCGCCGCCGCCAGCATCGGCGACAAAAGCGTGCCGGTGAGCGGATAGAGCACGCCGGCCGCGACCGGGACGCCAAGCAAATTGTAGAGGAAGGCGAAGAACAGGTTCTGCCGGATGTTGCCGATGGTCGCCTGGGCCAGGGTGCGGGCCCGCACGATGCCGTTGAGGTCGCCCTTGACCAAGGTGATGCCGGCGCTTTCGACCGCGACATCGGCGCCGGTGCCCATGGCGATGCCGACATCGGCGGCCGCAAGTGCCGGCGCGTCGTTGACGCCGTCGCCGGCCATGGCAACACCGGCGCCCCTGCCACGCAACTCGTCGACGAGAGCCGCCTTCTGTTCCGGCAACAGGCCGGCGCGAACCTCGTCGATGCCGAGGCTCCTGGCGATCGCCTTGGCCGTGCGCTCATTGTCGCCGGTGGCCATGATGATCCTCAGCCCGCTGTCATGCAGGGCCTTGATCGCTTCGGCGGTGGTCGCCTTGATCGGATCGGCGACGGCGACGATGCCGGCCAGCGTGCCGCCGACCGCGACGAACATCGCCGTCTTGCCATTGCCCTGCAACGCTTCCGCGCTGGCCGAGACGGCGGCAACGGCGACGCCGAGGTCGCCCATCATCGCGGCGTTGCCGAGCGCGACGGTCTTGCCCGACACGATGCCGGAAACGCCCTTGCCGGTGACCGCCTCGAAGCCGGTGGCGTCGGTGACGTTTAGACCACGCGCCGCCGCGCCTTCTAGGATGGCCTCGGCCAACGGATGTTCGGACCCTTTCTCCAGGCTCGCGGCGAGACCCAAAAGGTCATCCTCGGAAATGCCATTGGCGGGCACGACATCGGTCAGTTTCGGCCGGCCCTCGGTCAGCGTGCCGGTCTTGTCGACGATCAGCGTGTCGACGGAGGCAAAGCGTTCGAGCGCGGCGGCCTCCTTGATCAGCACGCCGGCATGCGCGCCGCGCCCGGTGGCGGTCATGATCGACATCGGCGTGGCGAGGCCGAGCGCACAGGGACAGGCGATGATCAGCACCGAGACCGCCGAGACAATGGCGAAGATCAGGCTGGGCTCGGGCCCGAAGAGCGCCCAGGCGATGAACGCGGCGATCGCGACGAGGACAACGGCCGGGACGAAGTAGAAGGAAACACGGTCGGCCAATCCTTGTATCGGCGCGCGCGAGCGCTGTGCCTTGGCGACGAGTTCGACGATGCGCGCGAGCGTGGTCTTGACCCCGACCCGTTCGGCGCGCATGATCAGCGAGCCCTGTCTATTGAGGGTGCCGCCGGTGAGGGCATCGCCTTCGGCCTTTTCGACCGGCAGCGGCTCGCCCGTGATCATGGATTCGTCGATGGAAGAGCGGCCTTCCAGCACGGTGCCATCGACCGGCACGGCATCGCCGGGACGGATGCGCAGGCGATCGCCGGCCTTGACGCTGTCCAGTGGCACATCGGTCTCGGAACCGTCCCCGGCGATATGCCGCGCGGTCTTCGGCGCGAGATCAAGCAGGGCGCGGATCGCCGATCCGGTCTTCTCGCGGGCGCGCAGTTCCAGCACCTGGCCGAGGAAGACCAGCGCGACAATCACGGCGGCGGCCTCGAAATAGACCGGCACCGCACCGCCATGGCCGCGGAACTGATGCGGAAAGGTGTCGGGGAAGAGCGTGGCGACGACACTGTAGAGATAGGCGGCGCCGACGCCGAGCGAAATCAGCGTCCACATGTTCGGGCTGCGGTTGAGGATCGACTCCCAGCCACGATGGAAGAAGGGAAAGGCGGCCCAAAGCACCACCGGGCTTGCCAACGCAAGTTCGATCCAGACCTTCATTCTATCGTCGACCAGGCCTTCGAACGACAGGCCGACCATCGGCGCCATGGCGATGATCAGGAGCGGGACCGACAGGGCCGCGCTCACCCAGAACCGCCTGGTAAAATCGACCAGCTCGGGATTTGGCCCCTCATCGCCTGATGGTACTCCCATCGGCTCCAGCGCCATGCCGCAGATCGGGCAGGAGCCGGGCTTGTCGCGGATCACTTCCGGGTGCATCGGGCACGTGTATTGCGTGCCCTTGGGCGCAGGCGGTGGCTCCGGCCTGTCACCGAGATAAGTCTGCGGTGCGGCTTCGAACTTCGCCTTGCAGCCGGCGGAACAGAAATAGAAACCCTGGCCTTCATGGCGGACAAAGTGCCTGGCGCTGGCGCGGTCGACGTTCATGCCGCAGACGGGGTCGATGGCCGTCAGGTATTGTTCCGCTCCGGCCTGGAATTTCGCACGGCAGCGCTCGCTGCAGAAATGATAGAGATGGCCACCATGTTCTGATGTCGGCTTGCCGGCGGCCGGATCCACGGTCATGCCACAGACCGGATCGCGCAGGACGGCACCCGCATCCACGGCCGCGCCTTTCGGCGCGCAACAGCTGCCATGCGCGCCATGTGTGTGGTGATCGCCGTGATGATCATGGTCTGAATGCGTCATCCAAAATGCCTCTATGCCTCTGCCTCGGAGCCGAGGTAGTGCTTCCAGTAACTGGAAGGTCAAGGGCTTTTTGATTTTTCGCATTTCGGGTCCGACCGGCGGTTCACCCAGAAAAAGCCGACATTTCTTGGCGCAGCGTGTGCTAATACAGGCGGGTCCTTCCAACCATGACCCCGATCCCGTCGACAATGAAATGCCTGGTCATCAATCTTGATCGGTCTCCTGACCGGCTTACCCACATCACGGCCGAGTTTGCCCGCATCGGCATCACCTTCGAGCGAATAGCCGGAACCGATGCCCGCGAGCACCCGGACCTGGTGCTTCAGCCACAACATCCAATGTATGCTATCCGCCGGCTGTCCCCCAGCGAGATTGCCTGCTTGCACAGCCATCGCAGCTGCTGGTCGATCATCGCGCGGGACGATGCCCCCTATGGCGCCGTCTTCGAGGACGACATTGTGTTCTCCGCGAAAGCCGGTGCCCTGCTTGCCGGCAGTAGCTGGATTCCGGCCGATGCCGATGTCATCAAGCTGGAGACCTTCTTCAGCAAGACCATGATCCAGAGGAAAAGGACGGCCGTCGGCCATGGCTTCTCAGCGTTCAGGCTCCGCAGGAGCCATATGGGCACCGGGGCTACATCCTCTCAAGACAGATGGCGCGCGATCTGCTGGAAGCGACCGCAACGGCCAATGTGGCCGCCGATGATCTCGTCTTCAACCCGGCATTCCCGACCTCAGGTGAAAAGACGATCTACCAGCTTGTTCCCGCACTCTGTGCGCAGGACCAGTTCGTGGGCGACAGACTGCCGAGCCTGATTTACGACGAACGCGAAGCCGAATGGGTCGCAAGCGGGCTGACCGTCAAACGCAGAAAGCCCCTCTCCGAGAAGGTGGGAGTGGAAACCAGGCGCATCGCCGAGTGGATCATCGATCACTGCAGGCTGCGGCGATACACGGTCGTCCCCCTCGACCCGCCGGAAGCAGAGAAATAGACTTTGTTCCGGATAATCGGCGCAATCAATATTAGTCTAAATTAGATATTACTAAAATGGTCCCGACATCCGCCGCGGGGCTGTTAAACCTCTCCGCTTCGAATTGCCGCTTGTTACCAGACCTTGAATAGAAAAATTTCACCTGCTTCTCCGTAACACGCAATCTTGGTGTACTTTTTTGGATTTGGGCTGGCTTAAATATTCGTTTCTGCATATGAGGGATAAATTCCCGCCAGAAAACGCCAAATTATTTCGCTCTACACGCCTGATTCGGCGCCAGACAGCTAGCGCCGGCTCGGCGAAACGAGAGCCCGTGTAATAGTAGCAAAGATTTCGTGCAAGAATGAAGTGCCTGATTATCAATCTCGATCGCTCACCCGACCGGCTTGCCCACATGACCGCCGCATTTGCCCGCATCGGGATCGCCTTCGAGCGGATCGCGGCAATCGACGCCAGACAGCATCCGGATCTGGGCCTGCAACGCCAGCATGCTCTGTATGCGGTGCAACGTCTTTCCGGCAGCGAGATTGCATGTCTGCACAGCCATCGTGCCTGCTGGGCCATCATTGCGCAGGACGACGCGCCCTACGGCGCCGTGTTCGAGGACGACATGGTGTTTTCGGCGAAAGCCGGTGCGCTGCTAGCCGATACGAACTGGGTTCCAGCCGACGCCGATATCGTCAAGCTCGAGACATTCTTCCCCACGACGGTGATCCAGAGGGAAAGAGCGTCCATCGGTCATGGGTTTTCCGTGTTCAGGTTCCGCAAGAACCATATCGGGGCCGGAGGCTACCTGCTCTCCAGGCAAGCGGCTCGTGACCTTCTCCTGGCAACCGCCGAGATCAACGTGGCAGTGGACAATCTCATTTTTGACCCAGCATTCACAACGTCGATAGGCAAGACCATCTACCAGCTTGTTCCCGCGCTGTGCGCGCAGGAACAGTTCATTGGTGCCAGTTTGCCCAGTCTGATCGCGCAGGAGCGGGACGCCGCGCGGCTCGCCAGCGGGCGTGCGAACGAGCGCAGGAAACCGGTCATGGCGCGTATCAAGAGAGAGATCTCGCGGACGGCGCGGTGGATTGCCGATTTGTGCCGATTCCGGCGACAGATCGTCGTCCCCCTCGGCTCGATCGAGGCAGGCGATCAATGAAGCGCCTGGTCATCAATCTCGATCGCTCTCCCGACCGGCTTGCCCACATGACCGCCGAATTCGTCCGTATCGGCATCGCCTTCGAGCGGGTTGCGGGGGTCGATGCCAGGGAATGTCTCGACCTTGTGCTGCAGCCGCAGCACGCGATACACGCCATTCGCCCGCTTTCCGGCAGCGAGATCGCCTGCCTGCATAGCCATCGCGCCTGCTGGATGATCATTGCGCAGGACGACGCTCCATACGGCGCCGTGTTCGAGGACGATATGGTCTTCTCCAGCAAGGCCGGTGCGTTGTTGGGCGATTCGAGTTGGGTGCCGGCAGACGCGGACGTCGTGAAGCTCGAGACCTTCTTCTCCAGAACCGTGATCCAGAGGAAGAGGATCGCCGCTGGACACGGCTTTTCCATGGTCAGGCTCCGCAAAGGCCATCCGGGAGCTGGGGGCTATCTGCTCTCGCGGCAGACGGCACGCGACTTTCTGGAGGCAACCGCCAAGGTCAATATCGCCGTCGACGATCTCATATTCGATCCGATCATTTCAGCCGACAAGACTGTCTACCAGCTTGTTCCAGCGCTCTGCGCGCAGGACCAGTTCGTTGACGACAGGCTGCCAAGCCTGCTTGACGAGGAGCGGGATGCCGCTCGCTCCGCGAGCGGGCTTTTGCCGAGACAGAGGAAGCCGACAGTCGTGAGAATCAGGAGGGAGGCGGGGCGCACCATGCGGTGGATCGCCGACTTCTGCAGGTTCCGGCGACAGATGGTCGTGCCTCTCGATCCGATCGAGGCAACGGACTAAGCCGCTTTCCGGGCTCTCGGCCGGCCCCATACCCAGCGCCGCGAAAACGCGCTATAGACGCCGCCCAAAAGGCAAGGCCGACCGGTACCTATGGCGAAAATCTCCCTGAAGCTCGATGAACTGATCGACGGCGACGCCTTGCGCCGCGAGATGACCGCCCTGACGACGGCCACGGCCGGCGACGGCTCCGGACCGGCCGTCCGCGCCGGCGTTCTCCAGCTTCTCAAGGGTCGGCTCGCCGAAGGCCGCAGAACAGCCGAGGCCATGCTGAGGCAGGATGGCGGCGGCAATGCCTGCGCCGAGCGGCTGTCGCACCTGATGGATGAACTGATCCGCGCGCTCTACGATTTCGCGGCGACCCATGTCTACCGTGTGAAGAACCGGTCGGCGGCCGAACGCATGGCCGTCGTCGCCGTCGGCGGCTATGGCCGCGGCACGCTGGCGCCGGGATCCGACATCGACCTGTTGTTCCTGCTGCCCTACAAGCAGACGCCCTGGGGCGAACAGACAGTCGAATACATGCTCTACATGCTGTGGGATCTCGGGCTGAAGGTCGGCCATGCCACCCGCAACATCGACGAGTGCCTGAGGCTTTCGCGCACCGACATCACCATCCGCACCTCGATCCTGGAAGCGCGCTTCCTGTGGGGCGAACGCAAGCTCTATGACGAACTGATGCTGCGCTTCGACCATGAGTTGGTGCGCACGACCGGCCCGGAATATGTGCAGGCCAAACTCGCCGAGCGGGACGAGCGCCATGCCAAGGCCGGCGAAAGCCGCTATCTGGTCGAGCCCAACGTCAAGGACGGCAAGGGCGGCCTGCGCGACCTGCAGACGCTGTTCTGGATCGGCAAGTATTTCTACCGCGTGCGCACCGGCGAGGAACTGGTCGAGAAAGGCGTCTTCACCGAAGCCGAGTACCGTGAGTTCCAGAAGGCCGAGGATTTCCTGTGGGCGGTGCGCTGCCACATGCATTTCCTCACCGGCAAGGCCGAGGAACGGCTGCATTTCGACATCCAGCGCGAGATCGCCGAGCGGCTCGGCTACACCACCCATCCGGGCCTGTCGGCGGTCGAGCGCTTCATGAAGCACTACTTCCTCGTCGCCAAGGATGTCGGTGACCTGACCCGCATCTTCTGCGCCGCGCTCGAGGAAGAGCAGGCCAAGCATGTGCCTGGCTTCAACCGCATCTTCCTCACCTTCCAGCGCCGCAAGCGCAAGCTCGCCGGCACCTCGGACTTCATCGTCGACAACCACCGCATCAACATCGCCGACGACACCGTGTTCGAGCGCGATCCGGTCAATCTGCTCAGGCTGTTCTGGTTCGCCGACAAGCACGGGCTGGAATTCCACCCCGACGCGCTGAAACTGCTGACCCGCTCGCTCGGCCTGGTCAACAAGTCGCTCAGGCGCGACGAGGAAGCCAACCGGCTGTTCCTCGACATATTGACGTCGGACCGCAATGCCGAACTCAACCTGCGGCGCATGAACGAGGCGGGGCTGCTGGGCAGGCTGATCCCCGACTTCGGCAAGATCGTCGCCATGATGCAGTTCTCGATGTACCACCACTACACGGTCGACGAGCACCTGATCCGCTGCATCGGCGTGCTGGCCGAGATCGAACGCGGCGACGGCGAGAAGGTGCATCCGCTATCGCATTCGCTGATGCCGGGGCTGAAGAAGAGCCGCGAAGCGCTCTATGTCGCCGTGCTGCTGCATGACATCGCCAAAGGCAGGCCGGAAGATCACTCCGAGGCCGGCGCCAGGATCGCGCGGCGCATCTGCCCGCATATGGGGCTGTCGCCGGCCGACACCGAAACGGTCGCCTGGCTGGTCGAGAATCATCTCGCCATGTCGATGACGGCGCAGACCCGCGATCTCAACGACCGCAAGACCATCGAGGATTTCGCCTCGATCGTGCAATCGGTCGAGCGGTTGAAGCTGCTTTTGATCCTCACCGTCTGCGACATCAGGGGCGTCGGACCAGGCGTCTGGAACGGCTGGAAGGGACAGTTGCTGCGCACGCTCTACTTTGAGACCGAACTGCTCCTGACCGGCGGCTTTTCGGAAGTGTCGCGCGCCGAGCGCACGACGGCAGCGCGCGAGCGGCTGGCCGAGGCGTTGGCCGGCTGGCCGGCGAAGGAACGCAAGCGCTATGTCGCCCAGCACTACGAAAACTACCTTTTGACCGTCGACCTGCCGGACCAGCTTCGCCACGCGGAATTCGTTCGCGAGGCGGACGCCGCCGGCAAGAAGCTCGCCACCATGGTCAAGACACATGAATTCGAGGCGGTGACCGAGATCACGGTGCTGGCGCAGGACCATCCGCGCCTGCTTTCGGTGATCGCAGGCGCTTGTGCCGCCGCCGGCGGCAACATCGTCGACGCGCAGATCTTCACCACATCCGACGGGCGCGCGCTGGACTCGATCCTGATCTCGAGGGAGTTCGATCTTGACGAGGACGAGCGCCGGCGCGCCGAGCGCGTCGGGCGGCTGATCGAGGACGTGCTGTCGGGCAAAAGCTGGCTGCCTGAGATGATCGAGAAGCGGACGAAGCCGAGGCGCGGCGCCAAGGTGTTCAAGATCCCGCCGCGCGCCGAAATCCGCAACGCGCTGTCGAATCGTTTTTCGGTCGTCGAGGTCGAAGGGCTCGACCGCCCGGGCCTGCTGTCGGAGATCACCGGGACGCTGTCCAACCTGTCGCTCGACATCGCATCGGCGCATATCACCACTTTCGGCGAGAAGGTTATTGACACTTTCTATGTCACCGACCTCACCGGCCAGAAGATCGACAGCCCGGCCCGCATCGCCACCATCCGCAACCGGCTGATGGCGACGCTCGAAGGCACTGCGCCCGACCGCGGCGGCAAGGCCAAGGCGGCCGCCGAGTGACTGCCATCATCATCTTGTCCCAATCCCACAAGCAGTCTTGGAACGCATGAGCCTCGTCAAGAAATTCGCCACGGTCGCTTCCGGCACGCTGATGAGCCGCGCACTCGGCTTCGGCCGCGAGATGCTGATGGCGGCCGCACTCGGCACCGGGCCGGTCGCCGACGCCTTCAACGCCGCCTTCCAGTTTCCTAACACCTTCCGCCGGCTGTTCGCCGAGGGCGCCTTCAACGCAGCCTTCGTGCCGCTGTTCGCCAAGGAGATCGAGACCCACGGCACCGATGGCGCCAAGCGCTTCTCCGAGGAAGTGTTCGGCGTGCTGTTCACGGCGCTGCTGGCGCTGACGATCGCCATGGAGCTGGCGATGCCGCTGATCGTGCGCTATCTGGTGGCCCCGGGCTTTGCCGAGACGCCGGGCAAGTTCGAGACGACCGTCACGCTGGCGACGATCATGTTCCCCTACCTGATCTGCATGTCGCTCGCCGCCATGATGGCCGGCATGCTGAATTCGCTGCGCCGCTATTTCGCGGCTGCCATCGCGCCCGCTTTCCTGAACATCATCCTGATCAGCGTGCTTGGCTATGCGTGGTACCACGGCCTGGATGCGCACGCCGTCGGCTTCGGCCTGTCCTGGGGCGTGCTGGCGGCCGGCATCGTGCAACTCGCCATCGTCTGGGTCGCGGTACGCAATGCCGGCATCGCGATCGGTTTCCGCCGGCCGAAGATGACGCCCAACGTCAAGCGGCTGCTGATCCTGGCGCTGCCGGCGGCCATCACCGGCGGCATCACCCAGATCAACCAGTTGATCGGAACGGCGATCGCCTCGGCGCAGAACAGCGCGGTGTCCTCGCTTGCCTACGCCGACCGCATCTACCAGCTGCCGCTTGGCGTCATCGGCGTGGCGGTGGCGATCGTGCTGTTGCCCGAACTGTCGCGGGCGCTGAAATCGGGCAATCTGATCGAGGCGGCCAACTTGCAGAACCGTTCCGTCGAGTTCACCCTGTTCATGACCCTGCCGGCGGCGGCGGCATTGTGGGTGATGTCGGAACCGATCGTGCGGCTGGTGTACGAACGCGGCGCGTTCGCAGCCAACCACTCGACGCCGACGGTGGCGGCGATCCTGGCGATCTTCGGGCTCGGCCTGCCGGCCTTCGTGCTGATCAAGGCCTTCACCCCAGGCTATTTCGCGCGTGAGGACACGCGCACGCCGATGATCTTCGCCGCCATCTCGGTGGCGGTGAACGTTGCCACCGCGCTCACGCTGTTTCCCACGATGGGCGCGCCCGGCATTGCCGTGGCCTCGGCCGTGGCCGGCTGGGTCAACGCCCTGATGCTGCTTGGCATGCTGATCCGGCGCGGCCATTGGGGCCGCGACGTGCCGCTTCTGAAACGCATTCCACGTCTGGTGCTGTCCGCGATCGTGATGGGCGTCGCCCTGTACTTTGCCGAACATTGGCTGGCCGCCAGGATTGGTCCGGGTTCGCCGCTGGTGGTCAAGGCGACGACGATCCTGGCGCTGGTGGGCGGCGGTGCGGCTCTCTACTTCGTCACGGCGTTTGCCACCGGCGGTGCCGATTTCGGCATGATCCGGCGCAACATCAAGCGCAAGGGATCGCCAGCGTCTAAGGAACAGTCTCCAGATCGGTAAGCCCGACCGCGGCGATCCGGTCGACAAGCATCAATCTTCGCCGGACAATTCGTCGTAGACCGAGCGCGGGAGCGGCACGCGTGCCTGTTTGCTAAGTTCGATCCCGAATTCGGCCCGAAGCCGCGCGGCTATCTTCAGCGGCGTCTCACGGTCGCGCCGGCCCTTCAAACCTTCCCTCGTTGTTGACGGTGGCCGGCATCTATTTTCTCATCAAGATCATATGCAGGGCAGATCCTCTGATATCATACATCGTGGTATCATACATGAGCATGTCGGCGCCGCCTGACTGCCGCTATCCCCGAACAGCCTCTTGATCCTCCGCGCGCTCTCGTCCATAAGCGCGCCGTCGCAAGACTTTCGCCGCGCGCGGTTTCCAGCCGCGTGATTGGCTCCGAAAGGTCTGCAACTTTTCGGAATCACGCTGATACGGCCCTCCACAAGCCCCGAGGAAAAACATGTCCGCTTTCAAGCCACTCGTCTTCTCCGGTGTCCAGCCGACCGGCAATCTGCACCTCGGCAATTATCTGGGCGCCATCAAGAAATTCGTCGCCCTGCAGGACACGTCCGATTGCATCTACTGCGTCGTCGACCTGCATTCGCTGACCGCGCAGCTCGTCCATGATGATCTTGCCGATCAGACGCGATCGATCACCGCCGCCTTTCTTGCCTCCGGTATCGATTCGAAGAAACACATCGTCTTCAACCAGTCGCGGGTGATGCAGCACGCCGAGCTCGCCTGGATCTTCAATTGCGTCGCGCGCATCGGCTGGATGAACAAGATGACGCAGTTCAAGGACAAGGCCGGAAAGGACCGCGAGAACGCTTCGCTAGGTCTGCTCGCCTATCCCTCGCTGATGGCTGCCGACATCCTGCTCTACCGCGCCACCCATGTGCCGGTCGGCGAAGACCAGAAGCAGCACCTGGAGCTGACCCGCGACATCGCGCAGAAATTCAACAACGACTTTTCGGACCGCATCGCCAGGCTTGGCGTCGGCGTCGAGATGCAGGTGGGCGAGGAGACGGTGAACGGCTTCTTTCCGATCACGGAACCGGTCATCGGTGGGCCGGCGGCGCGCATCATGAGCCTGCGTGACGGATCGAAGAAGATGTCGAAGTCGGACCCGTCGGACCTGTCGCGCATCAACCTGACGGACGATGCCGACACCATCTCGAAGAAGATCCGCAAGGCCAAGACCGATCCGGAAGCCTTGCCTGGCGAAGTCGACGGGCTGGAGAACCGTCCCGAGGCGGAAAACCTTGTCGGCATCTATGCGGGTCTCGCCGAGATATCGAAGGCCCACGTGCTGAAGGAATTCGGCGGCCAGCAGTTTTCCGTGTTCAAGCCGGCGCTCGCCGACCTCGCTGTGGAGAAGTTGGCCCCGATCGCGAGCGAGATGCGCCGCATCCAAGGTGACCGCGCCTATGTCGACGCGGTGCTGAGGGACGGCGGCGAGCGCGCCGGCGTGCTCGCCGAAACGACGATGAAGACGGTGCGCGACATCATCGGGCTGCTGCAGGGCTGATCCCTATCTTCACCATGATGGCGCAAGACATATTGGCCTAAGACATCCTGGTCTAAGGCATCCTGGCCTAAGACATCCTGACCTAAGACTGGCGGCTTGCCGCCGGTCTGCTGCGGTGGCAGATTGCGGTCGAAAAGACACCGAGTAGATAGACATGGTCTCCAAACGCCTCAGCCGCGAAGCCGGTCATCGCCGGAAATTCCTGACGATCATCGACGACACGCCGGAATGCGAGCGCGCCGTCGCCTACGCCTCGAAGCGGGCGCAGAACACCGGCGGCACGCTGGTGCTGCTCTATGTCATCGTACCGGACGATTTCCAGCACTGGCTGGGCGTCGAGAAGATCATGCGCGAGGAGGCGATCGCCACGGCGCGCGCGGCCCTCGACGGCTATGCCAACAAGGTGCGCCAGAAGCTCGGCATCGAACCGGAGATGGTGGTTCGCGAAGGCAAGCCGACGGAAGAGATCCACAAGCTGATCGAGGAAGACCAGGACATCGCCATCCTGGTGCTGGCGGCCGGCGCTGGCAAGGAAGGACCGGGGCCGCTGGTCGGCGCGGTGGCCGGCAAGGGCGCCGCCTTCCCCATTCCGGTCACCGTCGTGCCGCAAAACCTGTCCGACGAGGAGATCGACAGCCTCGCCTGAGATCCGCCCGGGATTCAATTCCCCCAGCCAGATCCTTGGCAAAACATTCCGCCAGCCAGCCGTTCGGGCGATGCGTTTGGCTTGAATGTCCAGCCGATAGAGCCTATTTAGAATTATTCCAAACTATCTGCCCTGACTGGGCACGGAGACGGCCATGTTCATCCAGACCGAATCGACGCCAAACCCGGCGACGCTGAAATTCCTGCCTGGCAAGGAAGTTCTGCTCGAAGGCACCGCCGATTTCCGCGATGCCGACAGCGCGGCGACCGCCTCGCCGCTGGCCGGCCGGCTGTTCGAAATCCCCGGCGTCACCGGCGTCTTCTTCGGCTACGACTTCATCACCGTGACCAAGGACGGCCCCGACTGGCAGCACCTGAAGCCGGCGATCCTGGGCGCCATCATGGAGCATTTCATGTCCGGCGCGCCGGTCATGACCAAGACCGGCCCGGCCGCCGAGACCAGCCAGACCGGCGAATTCTACGACAAGGCGGACGAGGAACTCGTCATCACCATCAAGGAACTGCTCGACACAAGAGTGCGCCCGGCGGTGGCGCAGGATGGCGGCGACATCACCTTCCGCGGCTTCGAGAACGGCACGGTGTTCCTGCACATGAAGGGTGCCTGCGCCGGCTGCCCGTCATCGACGGCGACGCTGAAGCACGGCATCCAGAACCTGCTTCGCCATTTCGTGCCCGAAGTGCAGCAGGTCGAACAGGTCGCCTGATTCTTCCGCTCGCCGCCTGTCGGTCTACGGGAGCGGCCTGAACATACCGTTCGCGAATAACAAAAAACCGGGCCGAATTGCCCGGTTTTCTGTTTGGGACGTCCGTTGTTGCCTAGACGGTCCGCGTACGAAACTTGTTTGCCATTTGGCCAAGCCCTGACGGGCATGGCCTATATCACGATGACCTTGGCGCCGACCGAGGCGCGGTCATAGAGATCGATGATGTCCTGGTTCATCAGCCGGATGCAGCCAGACGACATGGCCTTGCCGATCGAGTTCCATTCCGGGCTGCCGTGCAGGCGGTAACCCATGTCACCGCCCTTGTTGAACAGATACATGGCGCGCGCGCCGAGAGGGTTCTTCAGGCCCGGCTCCATGCCGCCGGCGAACTTGGCGAGCTCCGGCTGACGCTTGATCATCTGTGACGGCGGCGTCCAGGTCGGCCATTCGCGCTTGATGGCGATATGGGCCGTGCCATGCCACTCGAAGCCCTCGCGGCCAACGCCGATGCCGTAGCGGATCGCGCGGCCGTCGCCCTCGACGAAATAGAGGAACTTGTTCTGCGTATCGACGATGATCGTGCCGGGCTTTTCCTTGGTGTCGTAGTTCACTTCCTGCCGGTGGAACTGCCTCGGCACCCTTTCGATCGGGATGCGCGGCAGTTGATAACCAGCATCGGTCACCGCGCCATAGTCGTTGGAGAAGATCTGTCCGCCGATGGTGCTGCAACCGGCGATAGCGGTAGACAGCGCCAATGCGGCAAATATTGCAAGCGACTTCATGCGCATGAGGTGATCCGGTGCCCCGCCCAAACGTCAGCAGCACGAGTCGGCCGCTTTGTCGCCATCATTCATGCTGGCATTTGCTTTGCTTGCCAAGCACGCGATGCCTATATGCGGGGACCTACGCGCTGGTAAGCATATCACTATGGCATTTCGGCAACAGCCTTCACCGGATTGTGAAGGAAATTCAATGAGCCCAAATCGAGAAGCCCGCAAAAACGAGGAACCCGCCATGAATGTCGGCGACGCCGCCCACCGTTCAGGCCTGCCGGCCAAGACCATCCGTTACTATGAGGAGATCGGCCTGATCGCGCCCGCGCGCGCCGCCAATGGCTATCGCGACTATTCCGGCGACGACATCCACCGGCTGGCCTTCCTGCGTCGCGCGCGCAATCTCGGCTTTTCCATCGACGATTGCCGCCAGTTGATGGCGCTCTACCAGGATCGCGGCCGCGCCAGCCACGATGTGCGCGAGATCGCCGCCGCCCATGTCACGGCGATCGAGGAGAAGGTACGCCAATTGCAGTCGATGCGCTCGACCCTGCAGAAACTGATCCACGCCTGCCATGGCGACGAGCGGCCGGACTGCCCGATCCTGGATGATATGGCGGGGGCGGTGGAACGCGAACCGACCGCCGTCGGACGTCAATAGGTCCAAGAAAGCCGATTGGGCTCGGAGAGTTCAGCGCACATTCGTCGCCCAATCTCGGAAAGCCTCCAGAAGCGAACGCAGATGGAGCGGGCCGCCAGCCCCCTCAAACACGTTGTCCTTCGTCCAGCATGTCCACCAGTCGGTTGGATGCCCGCGATTGTGCGTGATCGGATCAAGAATACGCCCGTTGCAGTCCGTCCCCACAAGGTCGATTTTCAAAGACCAGCCGGGGTTATCGATGGTGCTGATCGAAGGACCAAACCGATGCTCCCAAACACCATCGCATTGGGCTTCATACCAGCGGGCCAACCAATCCAGAACGTCCATCCGGTCAAACTAGCGAAACGGCAGCGGCATGGGAAGAAGGCATGCGCCAAGGCGGGGCTGTCAGCTATGCAATCGCCATCCTAGGTGGGGCGATTCCTCAATGGGAGATCGCAATGGCTAGGTCGAAACCGTCAAAGCAGTTATCGCAGGCTGAAATCGAGCGCTTTTTGGTGGCAGCGGAAGCGCTGCACCTAAGCATCATCAAGCCGTTCATATCACCTAGCAGCGAGCATCACCGGGCGCTCCAGCGCACCCATGAAGCGCTATTAAAGGGGGTGAAGGATATTACCGGCAAGGATGCCGAATTCATCGCGTATTTTGGGGCTTGGTCGAAATAGCTTGCGGCCGATTAATCTTCCCGCCGACAGCCTCCGCTAACCGAATATTCAATAAACCCATCATAGCCATGACTAGAGCGAATATGCGCATGAGCGTAACCGGTCTGATCCGGAATCTCTATCGCAGGAATAAGCAAACGACAAATTCCATGCCTGCGGGTATTACGGCGATTAATAGTATCGCGTCGACAAGTGGCATTTAGTCCCCTTCCCCAAGTAGGAACCGAAGTCATAACGCAAACGGCCCGCCTCAAGGATGTACGTTCACCTCTCGTTCCACTCGAAAAACAGACATGCTCCCCTCTTGTAGCGATTATAGCGCCACCATTCCCACAGCGGGAAACGTCCCCAATCGCCAATTAGTAACCTTCAGAGGTAACGGCCTATAGCCATTCCCCTACGGCTGGGTAGCGCCTAGCGCTCCGGCGGCCCTTGGTAGAGGTACCAGAGCGGGAGCGCGACGCCAGCCCATGAAATTGCGATCAGTAGACACCAATAGAGGTACGGGTCTTGAACCCGATCAAGGACATGCCAGCCACCGCCGTGCTTGGGGATGGTGGCCTTCCCGTTCCATAGCCAAAAGCCAATGAAAGCGCCCGCACCAAGCATCTGTGCGATCAAAAGATACTTGATGACCGCTTCCGCAGTTTTATTCTTTTCGGCCACTGTGCGCCCCCCTTGTAGGCGGCTTGAGATACTTGGGAGGGCTTAATCGTTCGTAAGTGCCGGCCTGTCATGATTATATTCCTATTTTCGATCTAGGTTTGTTAACGACATAATCGCCCTCGATAAACAGGTTCAAACCGTGAACAAAATCTGGCATGGTGCCGCCATGCCGATCATCTCGCCGATTCCCCTCAATCCTCTCATCGACGGACGCCAGTCCGAGCGCGCGCTACTGGTGCGGCGCGGCGTGCAGCGGCTGCTGATGCAGATGGGCGCCCATGTGCTGCCGGAACTGTCGCTGGCGACTGGCCGGCGCGCCGATCTCGTGGCGCTGACGCGCCAGGGCGATGTCTGGATCATCGAGATCAAATCCTCGATCGAGGATTTCCGGGTCGACCGCAAATGGCCCGACTATCGGCTGCATTCCGACCGCTTCTTCTTCGCCACCCATCCCGGCGTGCCGGCGGACATCTTTCCGGAAGAGTGCGGCTTCATCCTCTCCGATGGCTACGGCGCCGAAATCCTGCGCGATGCGCCGGAGCACCGCATGGCGGCGGCAACGCGCAAGGCGCTGATGCTGCGCATTGCGCGCGCCGGTGCCTCGCGGCTGCTGGCGGCGGAACTGGCGGGTGTGTCGCTGCCGTCGCTGGAGGGGGAGAGCGAGTAGCTGCCGTCGAAAGCTGGCGCCGTGTGGTCGCCTTTCAGCGTTTGCACTGCCCCTCATCTGCCTGCCGGCGTTCGTCGTTCGAAAAGCCAAGCAATTGGCTTTTCGTCCGCTGCGCGGACCACTTCTCAACTCCCCGTATAGTAACGGGGAGAAGGATGCTTTCATAGCGGATTTCGCCAGTTTTCAGCGTTTGCAAAAGAGCGCCAAGGGGCGGCAGTGTCCCTTCTCCCCGTTCCACGGGGAGAAGATGCCGGCAGGCAGATGAGGGGCGGCGCGGCGTCTGCCAGAAGCGCGGACGCTATTCCTCGTCCTCTTCCACCCCTCCCACCGCCGGCGCCAGCAAAAGCACCGCCGCGCCGAGGATGGCGGCGATGAAGGAGCCGGCGAGAATGCCGACCTTGACGGAGTCCTGCAGGGTTACATCGCCGGCGAAGGCGAGCAGGCCGATGAACAGGCTCATGGTGAAGCCGATGCCGCAGAGCAGCGACACGCCGAGCATATGCGACCAGCCGGCATGGCCGGGCAGGTCGGCCAGGCCGAGACGGATGGCAAGTGCGGAGGAGCCGAAGACGCCGACCAGTTTGCCGACGACGAGACCGGCGGCGACGCCCAGCGTCAACGGCTCGATCAGCGCGCCAAGGCTCAGGCCGGCGAGCGAAACACCGGCATTGGCAAAGCCGAAGATCGGGACGACTATGAATGCCACGAGCTTGTGCAGGCCGTGCTCGAGCCGGTGCAGGGGCGAATGCTCGAGGTCGTGCCCGGCGGCGCGTTCAAGCGGAATGGTGAGCGCCAGGGCCACGCCGGCGAGCGTGGCGTGGACGCCCGACTTCAGCACCAGCACCCACAGGATGGCGCCAAGCACGAGATAGGGCGCCAGCGTCATCACCCGCATGCGGTTGAGCATGATGAGCGCGGCGATGACGGCGAAGGCGGCGCCGAGGTAGGCCAGCGACAGGCCGCTGGTGTAGAATATGGCGATGATGATGACGGCGCCGAGATCGTCGATGATGGCGAGCGCGGTGAGGAAGACCTTCAGCGAGGCCGGCACCCGGCTGCCGAGAAGCGACAGCACGCCGAGCGCGAAGGCGATGTCGGTGGCGGTCGGGATAGCCCAGCCGGACAAGGCCGGCCCGTTGTTGCGGTTGACGGCGACATAGACAAGGGCAGGAACCACCATGCCGCCGGCGGCCGCGATGCCGGGCAGCACGCGCCTGGGCCAGGTCGAAAGCTGGCCGTCCAGCATCTCGCGTTTGATCTCCAGCCCGACGAGCAGGAAGAACACCGCCATCAGCCCGTCATTGACCCAGTGCGAGACGCTGAGCGGGCCGAGATAGGCGTGGAGAACTGAGAAGTAGGTCTCGGCAAGCGGCGAATTGGCGACGATCAGCGCCAGGGCGGCCGCCACCATCAGAATGATGCCGCCGGCCGCCTCGCTGTCGAGAAATTCGCGGAAGACGGAAACCGGCCGTTGCTTCAAATCCTGCATGTCGCCTCCGTCATCGTTTCCCAAGCGTTTGCGCTGCCCCTCACCTGCCTGCCGGCATCTCTCCCGTATAGTGACGGGGAGAGGGCGCTGTCATCGATGGTTTCGCCAATTACCAATATCGCAAGCGATTGCCTGCGTGCCTCGGCGATCAGCGCGGCGCGCGCTTGGCGAGGATCCGCTGCAGCGTGCGGCGGTGCATGTTGAGCCGGCGCGCGGTCTCGGAGACGTTGCGCTCGCACATTTCGTAGACGCGCTGGATATGCTCCCAGCGGACACGGTCGGCCGACATGGGGTTCTCGGGGGGCGCGGCGCGCTCACCGGTGGTGCGGGTCAGCGCGGCAAAGACATCGTCGGCATCGGCCGGCTTCGACAGATAGTCGACGGCGCCGAGTTTCACCGCTGTCACCGCGGTGGCGATGTTGCCGTAGCCGGTCAGGATGATGGTACGGGAATCCTCGCGCTTCTCGCGGATGGCGGCGACGACATCAAGGCCGTTGCCGTCGCCAAGCCGCATGTCGACCACGGCATAGGCGGGCGGGTTGGCGCGCGCCTTGCCCACCGCCTCCTCGACGCTCTCGGCGGTCTCGACCACGAAGCCCCTGGTTTCCATGGCGCGGGCCAGGCGGGTCAGGAACGGCTTGTCGTCGTCGACGATTAGAAGCGAAGTGTCCTCGCCCTCAACCATCGCGCCAATATTTTCATCGCCTGTCATCGTCTTGGAAATTCCTGCTGCCTTATTTTTACGCAGATATCGTTTTGCGCCGCTATTGTCCAATTCACGCGGTATCAAACATGGTGGCCGGGGCCGATTCCGGGTTCAGGAAGACGGTTCTCGGCCATGAAATCCGCACCACCGCGCCCTCGCCCAGGCCGCTCGAATTGCGGAAATCGAGCGCGGCGCCCGAGCGTTCGAGCAGCGTCTTGGCAATGAACAGGCCAAGCCCCAGGCCACCGCCGGCCTCCGTGCCCTGGCGCGTCGACATGTAAGGCTCGCCGATGCGGTCGATGATCTCGGGCGGAAAGCCGGGCCCGTCGTCGATGATCGAAAAGGTGACGGTCGCCTCGTCCCAGCTCCAGCGCACGGTGACGCTCTTGCGGGCAAAATCGACGGCGTTCTCGACCAGATTGCCGAGGCCGTAGATGACGCCCGGATTGCGGCGCCCGACCGGCTCCGGCCCGGTGCATTCGCCGGGACGAAGCTTGATCGAGATGCCGAAGTCGCGATGCGGCGCGGTGACCTCCTCGACCAGCGAAGTCAGCGGCAAGCGGGACAGATGCGCCTCACCCTCGGACGACAGGCTGGTCAGGCGCTTGAGGATTTCGCGGCAACGCTCGCTCTGCGAGCGCAGCAGCTTCACGTCATCGCCATATTTCGGATCCTTGCCGAGCGCCTTTTCCATTTCCTTGGCGACGAGCGTGATGGTGGCGAGCGGCGTGCCGAGCTCGTGCGCCGCCGCCGCCGCCAGGCCGTCGAGCGCCGAGAGATGCTGCTCGCGCTGCAGCACCAGTTCGGTGGCGGCAAGCGCATTGGCCAGAAGCCGCGCTTCGGCGGCCACCCGGAAGGCATAGATGGCCGTGAAAGTGATCGAGGACAGCACCGCCATCCACATGCCGGCGACATAGATGAAGGGCATCACCAACGGCGCGCCTTCATACCAGGGCAACGGCAGATGGATGAACACAAGCAAGGTTGCCGCCATCATCACCAGCCCGCCGAGAATGGCGGTCAGGCGCAGGGGCAGCGACGTCGCCGAAATGACGACCGGCACGGTCATCAGCAGCGAGAACGGGTTGGTCAGGCCGCCGGTCATGTAGAGCAGGCCGGCAAGCTGCAGGCTGTCGAAGATCAGGATGCCGAAAGCGGCCAACGGGGTGAGCCGGTGCGCGGCCGGAAACCGGAAGGCCAGGAACAGGTTCATCCAGGCCGAGCAGGCGATCAGCGCGAAGCACAGGCTGACCGGCAATGGGAACTTCAAACCATAAGCGACAACGAGCACCGTCACGCTCTGGCCGACGATAGCCAGCCAGCGCAGTCGGATCAGCGTGTTGAGCCGCAGCCGCTGGCTCTGCTGGAAGTCGGGTGCGCGCAAAACGTTGATCATCGCCATGAATTACAACCGCGGAGCCGGGAACGCTAGGTCCGCTCCAGTCCGATGGGGTCGGATTGAAGCTCTACTCCTTGTTGACCATGATCTTGTCTCAAAAACCGGTTTCACTTTTTGGGATCATGCTCGTGGCTTGGCGCGGGCGGTGGCGGTGGCGAGCAGCGGATTTTCCGGCCAGACATGCTTGGGGTAGCGGCCGCGCATGTCGGCGCGCACATCGGCCCAGGAGCCGCGCCAGAAGCCGGGCAGGTCGCGGGTCGTCTGGATCGGCCGATGCGCCGGCGACAGAAGTTCGAGCGTCAGCGGCACGGTGCCGTTGGCGATGGAGGGATGGCGGTCGAGGCCGAACAGTTCCTGCACGCGAACCGCCAGCACCGGCCATTCGCCGTCATAACGGATCGGCACGTGACTGCCCGACGGGGCGTCGAAATGGGTCGGCGCCAGCGCATCGACCTTGCGCTGCAGGTCATGCGGCACGAGCGAGGTCAGGCCCGCCGGGACAACGCCGGGGTCGACGGCGGCCAGGGATGCGGCCCCCGACAGGAAGGGCAGCAGCCAGTCGTCGAGGCGTTCGAGAAGTGCTGCGTCCGACATGTCCGGCCAGGGCGAGCCGAGGCCGCGATGCAACCAGGAGAGGCGCTGGCGCAGCGTCTCGGCCTCCTTGCTCCAGCTCAGCAGCGACAGCCCGTGCTCACGCACCGCGTCAACGATGGCGTGGTCGGCCTCGGCACCGGCCGGCGCCGGCAGCATGCGCTCGGCGAGCGTGATGGCGCCGAGGCGCACCGTTTCGCGCACGCGCACGGCGCGGCGCTCGCGGTCGAAGCTCGTTTGCTTGCGCGTCTCGATCCGGTCGGCCAGCGCGGTGCGGATGTCGTCCTCGGTTATTGCCGCCGCCGCCGCGATGCGCGCATTCTGCGCCTTGCCCTGCAGATCGGCGACGACCAGAAACGGCTCGCCTGCCAAGAGGTCGGCGGCATCGAGCATGGCGCCGGAGCCATTGGCCAGCACGAAGCGGCCGCGCTCGCCGCGCGCCTTGGCGACGCGGTCCGGCCAGGCGTGGATGAGAAGGGGACCGGCGGCCACATCCCCCTCCTCGTGGGGCTCCAAGGGACGGGCGAGACCTGTGGCTCGCCCCGGTGTGTCGACCCCCGAAGCACTGTGGGGTGGAGGGATGGGTCGCGTGCCCGAACCGACCCCACCCCGTCTCTCTCGCTTCGCTGCGCTCAGCTCGGTCGCCGACCCTCCCCTCGAGGGGGAGGGTAAGGCCTGCTTCGCCAGCCTCTCGGCCAATTGCCGCGCGGCGGTGGCGCGCGGCGATCTTTCCCAGCGAAAGCGCATCAGCCGCCGTTCCAGATCGGCGCCGTCCCCGCCAAGGCCGCGTTCGGTGAGCAACACCGCCAGCATGGCCGCCTCGTCGGCATGGCCGCTCCTGGCTGCTTCGGCGACCATATGCGCCAGCCGCACGGGCAGAGCGAGCTTGCGCATGGAAGCGCCCGCTTCGGTCAAGCGCCCGGTCTCGTCGATGGCGTGGAGCGCGCGCAGCAGCATCCTTGCCTCGTTGAGCGCCGGTGCCGGTGGCGGATCGAGAAAGGCGAGCCCGGCCGGATCGGCGACACCGAAAGCGGCGCAATCGAGCAGCAGGCCGGATAGGTCCGCTTCGAGGATTTCCGGCGGCGTGAAGGCGGGAAGCGCCGCCGTCTGCTCGGCGCGCCACAACCGGATGGCGACGCCGGCCTGCGTTCGGCCGGCGCGGCCGGCGCGCTGGTCGGCGGAAGCCTTGCTGACGCGCACGGTCTCCAGCCTTGTCAGGCCGCTTGCCGGTTCATAGCACGGCAACCGCGACAGGCCGGAATCGATGACGACGCGCACGCCGTCGATGGTGATGGAGGTCTCGGCGATCGAGGTCGCCAGCACCACCTTGCGGCGGCCTGCCAGCGCCGGCTTGATCGCCGCATCCTGCGCCTTGCCGTCGAGTTGGCCGTAGAGCGGAACGATGTCGGTGTCGGTGCCAACCCTGCCGGCCAGCCGTTCGGCGGTGCGCTCGATCTCGCGCTGGCCCGGCAGGAAAGCGAGCACGCTGCCGCTTTCTTCGGCAAGGGCCGCACGGATCGCCTTGGCCATGGCGTCCTCGACCGGGACGCCGGCCGGCCGCTCGTCGTAGCGGACATCGACAGGAAAAGCGCGACCTTCGCTCTCGATCACCGGCGCGCCCGACAGGAGTTTCGCGACGCGGGCGCCATCGAGCGTTGCCGACATGACGACCAAGCGCAGGTCGGGCCGCAGCGCACCTTGCACGTCGAGCGCCAGCGCCAGACCGAAATCGCCGTCGAGAGAGCGCTCGTGGAATTCGTCGAAAATGACAGCCGAGACGCCGGGCAGTTCGGGGTCGTCGAGGATCATGCGCGCGAGCACACCCTCGGTGACGACCAGTATCCTGGTCTTGGCCGAAGTGCGGTTCTCCATGCGCATGGCGTAGCCCACGGTGCCGCCGGGCTCCTCGCTCAGCAGCTCGGCCATGCGGCGGGCGGCGGCGCGAGCGGCGAGCCGGCGCGGCTCAAGCAGCACGATTTTGCCCGTGCCAAGCCAAGAGGCATCCAGCAGTGCCAAGGGCACCAGCGTCGTCTTGCCGGCACCGGGCGGCGCCACAAGAACCGCGCTGTTGCCCTTGCCGAGCGCTTCACTGAGCGCCGGCAGCACGGCTGTGACCGGAAGTTCCGGCAGGGGTCTTGTCGTCATCGCGTCCGCATATCAGCGGTCGCGGTCGCCATGCAATACGTACGGCCTCATAGCCTGGTCCGTGAAAACGGATTCCAACGCACGGTGCCGAGCCGCACCTCCTCGCGCACCATGGTCAGCAGACCGGAACCGCCGACCACCGCCAGACCAACCAGCGACAGCCAGTCGGGATATTCCTGGAAGAACAGCGCGCCGAGGATGACCGCCCAGACGATCTGCGAATAATGCGTCGGGGCGATCCGGTTGGCGGGCGCGTATTTGGCGGCCAGAAGCTGCATGAATTGCCCGCAGGCCGTGAAAGCGCCTGCCATCACCAGCCACACCAGCTGCCTTCCGTCGGGAAGAGTGAAGGAGGTGGTGGCGGCGCCGATACCGTTGAACAGCAGCCCATAGCCGACCAGCACGCCGAGCATGGTCGTGCGCTTCTCCTGCTGCGCCAGCGAACGCATCAGGATGACGCTGGCGGCTGCGAGAAAGGCGATGGTGAACGCCGCGAGGTGACCGAGATGCAATTCGCGGAAACCCGGCCGCACCACCAGCATGACGCCGGCAAAGCCGGCGACCACCGCCAGCCAGCGCCACGGGCCAACCTTTTCCTTGAGGATCACGGTCGAGAGAATGGTGACGAACAGCGGCGCGAGGAAAATCAGCGCATAGGTCTCGGCCAGCGGGATGGTGGTGAAGGCGTAGACGCTGAGCACACCCGATGCAATGCCGGCCCAGGCACGCGCCTGCACCGCCCATGGACGCTTTGTGCGCCAGAAGTCACGCCAGCGTTCGTCAGCAGGACGGCTGAAGAATAGGAAACAGCCGGCAAATAGCGTCGAGAAGAAGCCGATCTCGAACACCGTGAACTGACCACCCAGGCTCTTGATAACGGCATCGCTGCACGAATAGCTTGCATAGGCGATCAGGGCGAGCAGGATTCCGTTCGGCACGTTTTCATTTCCGGGAGAGAGTAGCGTGAAAATACTGGCGCTCGGTGCGCATCCCGACGACATCGAGATCTTCATGTTCGGTACGATGGCCGCCTATGCGGCGCAAGGCGCAGAACTGACTTTTGCCGTGGCCACGGATGGTGCCAGGGGCGGCATGAGCGATGCCAGGGTTCTGGCTCGTGTCCGCCGCGACGAAGCGACTGCCGCGGCCGCCTTGCTTGGCGCGACGCCGCGCTTCCTCGACTTTCCCGACGGCGAACTGGTGGCCGACGGCGCGCTCATCAGTGAGTTGAAAACACTTCTACGCGAGATCGGACCGGATCTTGTGATCACGCATGCGCCCAACGACTATCACGCCGACCATCGGTCCCTGTCCGACGGCGTGCGAATCGCGGCCTCGTTCGGCGTCCCCGTGCTGCACGCCGACACGATGGGCGGCACCGGATTCGCGCCCACACACTATGTCGATATTTCCGCCTATCGGGATATCAAGACGCAGGCGATCCGCGCCCACCGGTCGCAGGGGCCGGAGCAATATGTCTACAGAGCGCGCATTCAGAACGAATTTCGCGCCGGCCAATGCAACGGGCTCCCTGGTTCATTGGCGGAGGCCTTCCGCTTCGAGCCGACATTTCCCTTCGCCGACATACGGGCATTGTTGCCGCCGGCGCCGCCCCTGCGGCCGGTGACGCCAATCCCGGACGCCGCCAACGAGACCGGCTAAGCGGCAGCCGGAGCAACCCGGCGTTCATTTTCCAACGATTTCAAGCGCCCGTTTGGGCATGTTGCGGCGCAGCGACGAATTCGCTTGCGTTGTTTAGTAAAAATTGCATCACTAAACAAATTACTAAACATCGACAGTGCTGCCGCGCCGCCGTGTTTGGGCCCCTGAGGAGAGGGTTGAGGATTTTTGAAACCGTCATCCGGGCGCGTTTCGCAAATGGGAGGAAGGCATGAAATCGAGCTTGAAACTGGCGTTGGGACTGGCTTCGGCGATTACAGCGTCGACAGCCGTTTCGAACGTCGCGCACGCTGAAGACCTGACGCTGTGCTGGGCCGCCTGGGACCCGGCAAACGCGCTGGTCGAACTTTCCAAGGACTTTACCAAGGAAACCGGCATCGGCATGAAATTCGAATTCGTGCCATGGACGAACTATGCCGACCGCTTCCTCAACGAACTGAACTCGCACGGCAAATTGTGCGACCTGATCATCGGCGATAGCCAGTGGATCGGCGGCGCGGCCGAGAACGGCCACTATGTCAAGCTGAACGACTTCTTCGACAAGGAGAAGATCAGCATGGACGACTTCGTGCCGGCGACCGTCGTCGGCTATTCGGAATGGCCGAAGAACACGCCCAATTACTGGGCGCTGCCGGCCATGGGCGACGTCGTCGGCTGGACCTATCGCAAGGACTGGTTCTCGAAGCCCGAATTGCAGAAGGAATTCAAGGAGAAATATGGCTGGGACCTCGGCCCGCCGGCCACCTTCGACCAGCTGAAACAGATCGCTGAATTCTTCCAGAAGCGGCAGATCGACGGCAAGACGGTCTATGGCGCCTCGATC
>NZ_VFVA01000049.1:0-30547 GCF_006442155.1 Mesorhizobium sp. B2-4-14
GGGCAGCGCCGACATTCGTCATGCTGCTGCACGCGCTGTTGCGGATTTTGAGCAGCGCCGACATGGTCTCACCGCGCAGGCCTCACCAGAGTCCAGATCCAGCCGGCGAAGGTCGCCACCAGGAACGGATAGCCGGCAGCGGGCAGCGGCGCGGAGGTCGGCAGCAGCGGCGTGCCCCACAGCACCATGCCCACCGAGGCCAGGAACAGCGCGGCGGCAATGAACGCGGTGAACCGCATCCACAGCGCGAAAGTGCTGGGCACGCTGACCATGATCAGCGCCGCCGCCCAAAGCGAGATGCCGCCGGCATAGGAGGCACGCTGGCCTCGAGCCCCGCCGCATTGCCGGACAAGAGCAGGCTTTCGCCGGCCAGGAAGGTCAGGAACCCGGCCGCGACGCAGTCATTGCCCAGCCGCTGGTATTTCATGGTGAGCAAGGCCGTCGCCACCACCAGCGCCACGCCGTCGATCGCCCAGAGCGTTTCGCGCAGCGGAGCGCTCGCCACGAAAGTGCCGGCAAGGCCGAAGATGCCGCCGATAGCGAGGCCGAGAGCGGCGATGGTGTCGAGAGGGTTGGTGCGCATGTGATGTCTCCCCAAGCCGGAGCAGAGGATACGGTACGGTGGTCCGTCTTCATAGGTGATGTGCTTTCCAGAGTGCAGCGATCACCTGGAAGGTGCAGCTGGACGACGTGCCGCGGCTCCCGACGGGCGGGCCTGAGCTGAGCGGACCGGACGACGCTGGAAGGCGGAGCCACTTTCCTCGGGCCCATCTGAGGAGACTCCGTCTCACGTTGCAAGTATTCCACTTACAAGCTAGCCTACCCGTAGCATGGGGGGTTGAAGTATGGCTATTGTATTCGCGCCGCTAAAGATCTTGGACGAAGTCGCTACTGACGTTTACAACTCGACTAAGAGAGCCATCTCTATAACCAGAGATGTATTTATTCGAAACATGGAAATAGGATTTTCAGCTTACATTGCGGCAAAATATGAGAGGTACTCCAAAGTACACACACTATTATCTCCAAATGTACCGATTAACGTTGAAGATATATACATAAATCCCAAGTTTGACTATAAAAATCAGATCGTGCTCGGGGAAAACGCAATTAACTTCGTAATCGATAGGCAGATTCTAGTTGTGCAAGCGATTGCCGGGCATGGAAAATCCATGTTTGTTAGGGAGTTATTTTGCCGATTGTGTAACGTGAATTATGGACTGATCCCAATATTTTTAGAGTTAAGGGATATTGATTTCGAGTTATCCAATGTCATTGAGGCCGCACATGAGGAGCTGTCAGCCAAAAGCACCCTCTTTTCCAGGTCATCATTTGAGGCGTTGGTTAAATCGGGTAAGGTATTGTTCCTTCTTGACGGCTTTGACGAAATTCGAACGAACGCACGCAAGCTAGCACTGAGGAAAATAGATCAAGTAACCCGTGATTTTCCTACAGCGAAGGTTGTAGTTACCAGTCGTCCGACCGATATATTCAACGGCTGGAGTCCTGCCACGATAGTTACGATCAAGGAGACTACGACCTGCCTCAAATAATTGACCTAATTGAGCGATCCCCTATCAAATCGGAAATTAAAGAGGCTTTCAGAGTAAAGGTCGAGCAGGAGTACATAAAGACTCATATAAGGTTTCTTGCTAATCCGCTATTATGCAACATGATGATACTGACCTTCATGCGCGGAGGAGACATACCTAAGCAGAAGCACATATTTTACCGCAAGGCGTTTGATACGCTATTTAAGCATCACGATGATATGAAGTTCCTTTATAAACGTGACTATCATTCAGAGCTAGCAGAGGATGTATTTATCAGGCTATGGAGAGCGTTCTGCTATTTCTCGTATATTGAGAGAAAATTTGGCTTTGACATCGAACTTATGAGAAAGTTCATTGTTAAAGCAGCAGAGTATCTATCTATGACAGTAGATACCGGAGCAATTGCCGACGACTTTATCGAGTCATTGTGTATCATCGTAAAGGATGGCGACCATTACTCGTTTCTACATAGGTCATTCCAAGAATATGCAACCGCAACATTTCTGTGCATCGAAAGGGTGGGCAATCTCCCAGCCATACTAAGCCGGTTAAACGACAATTTCAATGACGATGTGTTGGATCTAGCTTTTTTGTCAAATCAGGAGCTTATCGAGCAGGAGTACATATTACCAAAGGTCGAGCTCATGCTCAAAAGTTTCCGTAGCCGGAGGTCTGTTAGGACTAAGGTGCTTTTATTCTATACGGGAATTTCTCCGGAGGATGATGTCAACGATGAGGAAAAGGTCTATTTCACACTAGGGAACCCTGGGGCGAAAAGTGAGGCGAACGCTCACTTCTTCTCATTCGTTCGCAGGAGTTACCGACCTGCCGTTGACGCAAAACTATCTAGCAAGCTGGCATCTTGGATGAGAAAGATGACCAACAAGTCACGAGGAAAGAGGGGGCGAAGCGCTGAAGTAGCTTTTCAGGATACGCCAGATGAGGTACTAGAAATTAGCCCAGTAAAGCAATTGGTTCAAGGTTACTATGAGACGCTGGTTAATGTTCAGGCGGAAATCATAGAGCGACGCAAGCACCAAAGTAATATGCTAAAAATTTAGCTGACCGACTGTTAACTGCAGGCTAAGTCGTTCGCTTTTACAGTGCCTCGACCTTCCGAATAGTCTCTGTCGCGCATGCTGGCGGGGACCCGCTGCCTCCGGCAGTTCCCACCCGGACTTGCGCTCGCATCGACCCACCGGGTCGATGCGAGCGGCTGAAGGCCAGACCGCCTAATCCCCCATCTTCAAGGCCTGAATAAACGCCTCCTGCGGAATATCGACTTTCCCGAACTGCCGCATCCGCTTCTTGCCCTCTTTCTGCTTGTCCAAGAGCTTGCGTTTGCGCGAGACGTCGCCGCCGTAGCACTTTGCCGTCACGTCCTTGCGCAGCGCCGAGATGGTTTCGCGGGCGATGACCTTGCCGCCGATCGCGGCCTGGATCGGGATCTTGAACAGGTGGTGCGGGATCAGCTCCTTCAGCTTCTCCACCATCTGCCGGCCGCGCTTTTCCGCCGCCGTGCGGTGCACCAGCATCGACAGCGCGTCGACCGGCTCCTCGTTGACCAGGATCGACATTTTTACCAGATCGCCCTCGCGATAGTCGGTCAGGTGATAGTCGAAGGAGGCGTAGCCCTTGGAGATCGACTTCAGCCGGTCGTAGAAGTCGAAGACGACTTCGTTGAGCGGCAGATCGTAGGTGAGCATGGCGCGCTTGCCGACATAGGAGAGGTCGACCTGGATGCCGCGCCGGTCCTGGCAGAGCTTCAATATGCCGCCGAGATAGTCGTCGGGCGTCAGGATGGTGGCGCGGATCCACGGCTCCTCGATGGCCGAGATCTTCACCACGTCGGGCATGTCGGCCGGGTTGTGCAGTTCCTTCATCGAGCCGTCATTGAGCAGCAGCCGGTAGACGACGGAGGGCGCGGTGGCGATGAGGTCGAGGTTGAACTCGCGCTCCAGCCGCTCCTGGATGATTTCGAGATGCAGCAGGCCAAGGAAGCCGCAGCGGTAACCGAAGCCGAGCGCGGCGGAGGTTTCCATTTCATAGGAGAAGCTGGCGTCGTTGAGGCGCAGCTTGCCGACGGCGGCGCGCAGATCCTCGAAATCGGCGGCGTCGACCGGGAACAGGCCGCAGAACACCACCGGCTGCGCCGGCTTGAAGCCGGGCAGGGCATGCGCGGTCTGGCGCTTGTCCTCGGTGATGGTGTCGCCGACGCGGGTGTCGGCCACTTCCTTGATCGAGCCGGTGAAGAAGCCGAACTCGCCGGGGCCGAGCTCGTCGACATTGACGCGGGCGGGCGTGAACACGCCGGTGCGCTCGACCAGATACTTGGCGCCGGTGCCCATCATGCGGATGGTCTGGCCTTTCTTCAGCACGCCGTCGATGATGCGCACCAGAACGATGACGCCGAGATAGGCGTCGTACCAGCTGTCGACCAGCATCGCCTTCAAGGGCGCAGTCGCGTCGCCCTCGCGCGGCGGCGGCAATTGGTGGACGATGGCTTCCAGCACGTCGGGAATGCCGAGACCGGTCTTGGCCGAGATCAGCACGGCGTTGGAGGCGTCGATGCCGATCACCTCCTCGACCTGCTCGCGGATGCGCTCGGGCTCGGCGGCCGGCAGGTCGACCTTGTTCAGCACCACGACGATCTCGTGGTTGTTGTCGATCGCCTGGTAGACGTTGGCGAGCGTCTGCGCCTCGACGCCCTGGGAGGCGTCGACCACCAGCAGCGAGCCCTCGCAGGCGGCCAGCGACCGCGACACTTCATAGGCGAAGTCGACATGTCCGGGCGTGTCGATCAGGTTGAGGATATAGTCCTCGCCATTCAAGGCGCGGTATTTCAGCCGCACGGTCTGCGCCTTGATGGTGATGCCGCGCTCGCGCTCGATGTCCATCGAGTCCAGCACCTGCTCCTTCATGTCGCGCGCCTCCAGCCCGCCGGTCAGCTGGATCAGGCGGTCGGCAAGCGTGGATTTGCCATGGTCGATATGGGCGACGATGGAGAAATTGCGGATGTGGTCGAGGGGCGTGCTCATGCCGGGCGCTTTAGCAGGGGCGGCAATCGGCGGCAAGGCTTGCGCCGCAAGGGCTGCCCTGGCGATCACAAAGCGGTGAGCATTGCCGGAAAAATCGAAAATCCGGGCCTGGCGGCCTGGGATGCATAAATTTTAAACGATCGCGTTAGACCTTGCTTGTCGGCGGCATGGTATTCGCACGGCCGCTCATGTGTTTCGGGGGTCAGAAATGCGCAATGTTGCAAGCGGGTTTGCCCGCTCCCGCAGCGGCTCCATCATGCCGCTGTTCTTCCTGTGTACGGTGCCGCTGATCACCGTCGCCGGCTTTGCCGTCGATTATACGTCGGCCGTACAGATCAGGTCCAATCAGCAGCAGGCGCTGGATGCCGCGATCCTGTCGATCACCACCATGGATACCGCCTCGACGCTGCCGCATCGCCAGCAGGTGCTGCAGGACACCTTCCTTGCCAACGGTGGACAGGGAACCGCGACGCTGAACAGCTTCGTGGCTGGCACCACCGCCACCGCCACCACCGCGCGGGCCACGGCAAGTTTCGCCATGCCCACCGTTTTCATGACCATCGCCAGGATTGACACCGTACCGATCGCCGTCGCCTCGGCGGTCAGCAAGCCGCCGTCGCTGGTGCAGGCGAACTTTAAGGTAACCGGGGCGTCGGGCTGGTGGAACAAGACGATGACGCTCTACGGCACGCAGTTAGGGGCGACGGTGGCCAAGCCGCTGATGACGATCGACTACACCTATGGCAAGACCGGAGATCCGAAAGGCTATGGCACCACCACCACCAGCGTCCTGACGACCGATTCAACCGGCAAGACCGTCACCACGGTGGCCCAGAAGCAGGTGTGCACCGTCGGCAACAACCCACCCGCCGGCGTGACCCTCAAGCAGGATGCGAGCGGCACGAAATATTACTGTGTCGATACGATGTACCCGGCCAACGGCGCCGGCGCGTCAATCGACGTCAGCCAGATGGGTGGCCTCTACATGCAGATGTATGTGCCATCGGGGAAGCCGCAATATCTCACCACGAATGATCCGACCACCTCCAACCGGCTCTATATCGACGGCGTCGAAGTGCCGACCGGGCAAAAGGTCGACATCTTCTCCGCCGTCCCTTGCAACCAGTCCAGCAACCAGGCCTGGGAAGACGGCGGCAGTCCGGTGCCGGCGCCAGTCTCCAATGCGGACTTCTTCTACACCGTCTCCGGCAAGTGCGACTTCAACCAGCGGCCCTCGAACACGGTGCTGACGCAGTAAGGCTGCCGATCTCCCCTCTCGAGGGGGAGATGTCGCCGAAGGCGACAGAGGGGGGTTGCCGCGCGTGGAGCGCCAACTCCGCTCATGGCGCAGATAAGGCCGAGCCCGGTCGAACCGACCCCCTCTGGCCTGCCGGTCATCTCCCCCTCGAGGGGGAGATCGGCTGCCGCGAGCGCCTGCGCCAATCTTTGGGGGAGAAGGAAGAGGCGCCTCGATCACGAACCGGTGAGCTCTGTAACGAAGCCGCAAATGGCGGCGAAGTGGGGATATGACCGGCGCAACCGAGCGCCGTCCCCCACGGAGCAAGCCGATGTCGCAGTCCAGGCGCAGCAAATTCATCGCATTGTCCGGCGCGCTTGCGCTCGCGGCCACGCTCGGGGCGGCGCAAGCCCAGCCGCTCACCGTGGTCGAGCTGTTCACCAGCCAGGGCTGCTCGTCCTGCCCGCCGGCCAATGCCAATCTCATCAAGGTCAAGGACCAGCCCGGCGTTCTGGCGCTGTCCTTCAACGTCACCTACTGGGATTATCTCGGCTGGAAGGACACGTTCGGGAAGCAGGAGTTCACCCAGCGCCAGGTTTCCTACGAGCCGCCGCTTGGCCATGACGGGCCGTTCACGCCGCAAGTGGTGGTCAACGGCCATGCCGATGTCGTCGGCGCCGCACCGGGCGAGATCGAGCATCTGATCACCGCCACAGGCAAGACCGGCGGTCCGTCGCTGTCGCTCGACGGCGGCAAGGTCGTGATCGGCGCCGGCCCGGCCCCGGGCGGCAAGGCCGATGTCTGGCTGGTGCGCTATGCCAGGGGCGTCGTGCAGGTGCCGGTGGCGCGCGGCGAAAACACCGGCCGCACCTTGCCGCACGCCAATGTCGTGCATGCACTGCAAAAGCTAGGCAGCTGGAACGGCGATGCCGCCACCTATGCGCTGCCCGCGGCGTCCAGCGGCCTCAGCACGGCTGTGCTGGTGCAATCGCCGGGCGGCGGCCCGATCCTGGCCGCCACCACGAACTAGCCCCCACACTTTCAAACGAGATTGCGCGACGCCGCCGTTGCGGCGCCGCCAATGCCGGCGGCTGACAGAGCCGCCATCCCCCCTCAACGACCAAGCCAAGGAGACCATCATGATCGTTCTTTCCCGCCTGACGCTGCCCGCGCTCGCCCTCGCCCTCTGCTCGACGGCGCTGCTGGCCGGCGGCATCGCCCGCGCCGACGACGCCACCAACGCCATGAAGCCGGCCACGGACGCGATGCCGCCGGCGGCGGACGCGATGAAACCGGCCACCGATGCCATGAAGCCGGCTGATCCGATGGCCACCGACGCCATGAAGCCCGCGACGGATGCCATGAAACCAGCCGACGCGATGAAGCCCGCCGACGCCATGAAGCCGGCGACGGACGCGATGAAGCCGGCGGACGCGATGGGGGCGACGGCTCCGGCCAACTAGGCCTTGGGCCACGGCTCCCGGCGGTCCCTGGCCATGGCCGTTCCTGTCCAAGGTCAGGGGCGGTCATTTTACCCGGGATGCCGGCGCGCCGGCGCACACGAATGTGAGCTTCCGCCGCAACTCGTGCATCGCGCCGACCTACCCGATCCAATAGACTGATCCCTGTGGAAGCCATGAGGAGTGCAACCATGACCAATATCAAGAACCGTTCGACCGGCCTTGTCAGGGGCGCGCTGGCCGCGCTCGTCCTGGCCGCCGCCGGCGCCGCCTTCTGGCTGACGCCGGCCGTTTCCGCCGAGGCCGCGGTGAAGATCCCGCCGCCGGCCATGGACGAAAAGGCCGCTGGCGGCACCGAGACGGCGATCTTCGCCGGCGGCTGCTTCTGGGGCGTTCAGGGGGTGTTCCAGCACGTCAAGGGCGTCACCAGGGCCGTCTCCGGCTACACTGGCGGCTCGAAAGAAAACGCCGTCTACGAGACGGTCGGCACCGGCCGCACCGGGCATGCCGAATCCGTCGAGATCACCTATGACCCCTCGAAGGTCACTTACGGCCAGCTGCTGCAGGTCTATTTCTCGGTCGCCCACAACCCGACGCAGCTCAATTACCAGGGACCGGACTCGGGCACCCAGTACCGCTCGACGATCTTCGCCGAAAACGACGCGCAGAAGAAGATTGCCGAGAGCTACATCGCCCAGCTCGACAAGGCCAAGGTGTTCCCCGAGCCGATCGTCACCACGCTGGAGACCGGCAAGACCTTCTATCCGGCCGAGAACTACCACCAGGACTTTTTGACGCTGAACCCGACCTACCCCTACATCGTCTACAACGACCTTCCCAAGGTGGCGAACCTGAAGACGCTATTCCCGGCGCTGTACAGCGAAAAGCCGGTTTTGGTGCTGTCGGCGAGCAATTAGAGCATAATCTCCCCCCTCGAGGGGGAGATGTCGCCGAAGGCGACAGAGGGGGTCGGTGCGCGTGAAGCGCTAACCTCTTCTTTCGCCGCAAAGAGGGCGTCCCGTCCGGTCGGACCGACCCCCTCTGGCCTGCCGGCCATCTCCCCCTCGAGGGGGGAGAGCCGCTATCAGTCGTAGGTCAGATCGGTCGCCTTGCCGCCGAACACACGGTAGGCATAGAACGAATAGAAGATGATGATCGGCAGCACCACCACGGAGCCCACCAGGATGATGGCCAGGCTTTCGGGTGCCGACGCCGCCTGCCAGATGGTCAGCCGGTCGGGCACCACGAACGGGTAGAACGACCAGGCGAGGCCGGCAAAGCCCAGCACGAAGATGCCGGCCAGCGTCAGGAACGGCGTCAGCGCATGGCGGTCGTCCGGCCTGGGCAGGTGGAAGGTCTGCCGCCACAGCCACAGGAACAGCAGCGCCGACAGGATCGGCAGCGGCGACAGGTACAGCATCTCGGGCCAGACGAACCATTTGTCGAAGATGCGCGGGCTGGCGAAGGGTGTCGCCAGCGATACGGCGGCCATGCCGAGCGCGGTCAGCACCAAGGTGGTGCGCAGCCAGCGCACCGCCTTCCTCTGCAGCGCGCCTTCGGTCTTGTAGATCACCCAGGCCGCACCCATCGCCGCATAGGCGGCTGCCAGGCATAAGGCCACCAGCACGCCGAACGCCACGCCGCCCGGGCCGACATCGAGGCCGAGCACATAGACGCCCAGCATATAGCCCTGCGCCAGCGAGGCGATGAGCGAGCCGAGGAAGAAGATGCGGTTCCAGCGGTGCTTGCGCTCGGTCGGCACCTTGGCGCGGAAGTCGAAGGCGACGCCGCGCAGGATCAGCCCGACCAGCAGCACGAAGACCGGAATGTAGAGCGCGGTCAGGATGACGCCATGCGCCATCGGGAAGGCGACCAGCAGCAGGCCGACGGCCAGCACCAGCCAGGTCTCGTTGGCGTCCCAGAACGGACCGATCGCCGCGATCATCGTGTCCTGCTCGGTGTCTTCCGCCGCGGCGAACAGGATGCCGATGCCGAGATCGAAGCCGTCGAGAATGACATAGATCAGGATGGCGAGGCCCATCAGGCCGGCGAAGATCAGCGGCAGCAGGGTTGGCCAGTCGTAGGTCATCGCTATGTCTCCCAGCCGCGATGGGCCGGGTGCACGGCCTTACCGCTTGAAGCGATCGTTTCAAATTGATTGTGGGGGTCCGCGCCGCCCCTCATCCGCCTGCCGGCACCTTCTCCCCGTATAGGGACGGGGAGAAGGGGGCTGGCCGCAATGTTGGCTACCTTCTTGCAACGCCGGTGATTGGCGGAAGCGGCGATGACAGCGCTCCTCTCCCCGTCCCTGTACGGGGAGAGGATGCCGGCAGGCAGGTGAGGGGCGGCGCGGACCCGCGAGGAAGGCATGTTCACTCCCCTGCCGCCGGCTGCGACAGCGGCGCGTTGAGAACACCCGGCAGCGGCGAGGTGTCGCCATCCTTGGCCGCCTTCAGCGTCAGATGCACCAGCACGCCGAGATAGGCGATCAGCAACAGCACGTAGAGAATGAGATAGATGGCGAGCGTCAGCGCGACATGGCTGCCCGCCACCGGGCCGACGGCGTCGGCGGTCTTCAGCACACCCGTCACCAGCCAGGGCTGGCGGCCGATCTCGGTCGTGTACCAGCCGGCCAGCGTCGCCAGCCAGCCCGACAGCGCCATCGGCACCATCAGCAGGGCGAGCGGCTTCGGCAAGCGGTGCCGGCGCTTGAGGAAGAAGGCCGCCGACCAGGAAACGGCAAGCATCAGAAGACCGGTTCCGACCATGATGCGGAAACTCCAGAAGATGGGGAAGACCGGCGGATGGTTGCCCGGAAAATCGTTCAGCCCCGGCACGACGCCACTGGCGCTGTGCCGCAGGATCAAGCTTGCCCCGTCGGGAATGGTCACCTCGAACCTGTTCTCCTTCGCCGCCTCGTCGGGCAAGGCGAAGAGCACCAGCGGCACGTTGGGGCCGGTGGCCCAGTTGGCCTCCATCGCGGCGATCTTCTGCGGCTGGTGCTCCAACGTGTTCAGCCCGTGCTGGTCGCCGGCCAAGATCTGGATCGGGATCAGGATCGCGGCGGTGAAGACGCCGGTGCGCAGCGCCTTCCACATCGATTCCGAGCGATCGCCATTGAGATAGCGCAGCGCCGACAGCCCCGCGATCAGGAACGAAACCGTCAGGCCTGAGGCGAGCAGCATGTGGACCAGGCGATAAGGCATCGAGGGGTTGAAGACGACAGCCCACCAGTCGACGGCATGCGCCTTGCCGTCGATCATCACGAAGCCGGCCGGCGTCTGCATCCAGGAATTCAGCGCGATGATCCAGAAGGCCGAGACCGTGGTGCCGCCGGCCACCAGCACCGTGGCCAGCGTGTGGATGCGATTCGAGACGCGGCGGAAGCCGAACAGCATGATGCCGAGGAAGGCCGCCTCGAGGAAGAAGGCGGTCAGGATCTCGTAGGCGAGCAGCGGCCCGGCGATGTTGCCGACATGCTCCATGTAGCCCGGCCAGTTGGTGCCGAACTGGAAGCTCATGGTGACACCCGAGACCACGCCCATGGCGAAGGACAGAGCGAACACCTTCACCCAGGTGAAATAGGCACGCATCCAGGCGGAATCGTTGGTCGCGTTGTAGCGCAGCTTGAAGAACAGCAGCACCCAGCCCAGCGCAATGGTGATCGTCGGAAACAATATATGGAACGAAATGTTCGTGCCGAACTGCATGCGCGAAAGTATGAGCGGGTCCATGACGGGCTCCGGCTGCTGTAAATATTCGCGAAGGATAGTTCCGAAGCGGCTTCAGGTCAAAGCGGCGTCCTGCCGCGAGGCCGAACGCCACAGGACAATTTGCCGGCTGCAAGCGACGCATTTTCGGCCGGTCCCCAAGCCTCGATGTCGAGAACTGTCAGCAGCGCCATTGACTTCCGGTTGCATGAAACGACAACAGGCCTATATCAGGGGACCTCTTTCAGGCAGCCGTTTCAGACATGCCCTCCATCCTGTCCATTTCCGGGGTCTCCAAGACCTACGCCACCGGCTTTACGGCGCTCAAGGAAGTCAATCTCGACATCCAGCGCGGCGAGATCTTCGCGCTGCTCGGTCCCAACGGCGCCGGCAAGACGACGCTGATCTCGATCGTCTGCGGCATCGTCAACCGCTCCTCGGGCACCGTCACCGTCGACGGCCATGACATCGGCCGCGATTACCGCGCCGCGCGCAGCCTGATCGGGCTGGTGCCGCAGGAACTGACCATCGACGCCTTCGAGACGGTCTGGGCGACGGTCAACTACAGCCGCGGCCTGTTCGGCAAGCCGGCCAACCCGGCCTTTGTCGAGAAGGTGCTGCGCGACCTGTCGCTGTGGGACAAGAAGGACGCCAAGGCGATCACCCTGTCGGGCGGCATGAAGCGGCGGCTGATGATCGCCAAGGCGCTGTCGCATGAGCCGCGCATCCTGTTCCTCGACGAGCCGACCGCCGGCGTCGACGTCGAGCTGCGCCAGGACATGTGGGCGATGGTGCGGCGGCTGCGCGAGGACGGCGTCACCATCATCCTCACCACCCACTACATCGAGGAAGCCGAGGCGATGGCCGACCGCGTCGGCGTCATCAATCGCGGCGAGATCATCCTGGTCGAGGGCAAGGCCGAACTGATGCGCAAGCTCGGCCGCAAGCAGATGACGCTGGAGTTGCGCGCGCCGCTGGACAGTGTGCCCGACGGGCTCTCGCACTATGCGCTGGAGCTGGCTCCGGACGGCAGCCAGCTCACCTATACTTATGACAACCAGAGCGACCGGCCGGGCGTCGCCTCGCTGATCCGCGATCTCGAAGCGGCCGGGGTCCAGTTCCGCGATCTGGACACCAAGAACAGCTCGCTGGAAGAGATCTTCGTCAATCTCCTGAGGCAAGAGCCATGAACCTGCGCGCTGCCATGAACCTTCGTGCGGCCCCCAATCTTCGTGCTGTATGGGCGATCTACCGGGTGGAGATGGCGCGTGCCTTCCGCACCGTGCTGCAGAGCATCATCTCGCCGGTCATTTCGACATCGCTCTATTTCGTCGTCTTCGGCTCCGCCATCGGCTCACGCATCACCGAGATCGACGGCATCAGCTACGGCGCCTTCATCGTGCCGGGCCTGATGATGCTGTCGCTCCTGACGCAATCGATCTCCAATGCGTCGTTTGCCATCTACTTCCCGAAATTCGTCGGCTCGATCTATGAATTGCTGTCGGCGCCGGTCTCCTATCTGGAGATCATCATTGCCTATGTCGGGGGTGCTGCGACCAAGTCGATCCTGCTCGGCCTGATCATCCTGGCGACCGCGGCGCTGTTCGTGCCGCTCAGGATCGAGCATCCGTTCTGGATGGTCGCTTTCCTGGTGCTGACCGCGGTGACCTTCAGCCTGTTCGGCTTCATCATCGGCATCTGGGCCAAGACCTTCGAACAGCTGCAGCTGGTGCCGCTTCTGATCGTCACGCCGCTGACCTTCCTGGGCGGCAGCTTTTATTCGATCCACATGCTGCCCGGCATCTGGAAGACGATCACGCTGTTCAACCCGGTCGTGTACCTGATCAGCGGCTTCCGCTGGAGTTTCTACGGCAAGGCCGACGTCTCCGTCGGCGTCAGCCTCGGCATGACGCTGGTCTTCCTGGCCGTCTGCATCGCGATCGTCGCCTGGATCTTCCGGACCGGTTACCGGCTAAGGAACTGACGCCGCTTCGCAGAAGCCGGTTCCCGCAGACGTCAAATGGCCTTGACCAGCCGCAGCAAGCCCAGCATCTCGATATAGGCGCCCTCGCGGAAGGCGATGTAGACCGGCTCTTCCACGCCATGGAAGCGTCGCTTGAACGCCGCCTGGCCCTGCAGGTTGAACCTGCGGCGGTTGACCCAGGGCGAGTCGTAGGCGCGCTGGAAGGTGTTGCGCCAGAACGCGCTTTCGGCAAATCCGCTTGGGCCTATGTCGACCAGTGGCGACAGGCCAAGCGTGACCACGGAAACACCCTCTTCGCGAAACCGGTCGACGGCGAATTTGGTCAGCCCGATCTCGGCATGCGGCGAGGCATCGATATGCTTGCGCTTGAACGCGGTGGTGTAGCCGATCAACTTGCCGTCGGCGAACAGCGGGTCGAAGTCGAGCAGCGCGATCAGTTCGCCATCGGGACCGTGCAGCACGAACCGGCGCATGTCGGTGCCGAGCTGATCGTAAAACGGTCGGTTGAGAAAACCCATCTCCCAGCGCTTGACGATGCGGTCGCCGCGCCAATTTTGGGAGAGCCGGGCGATCTCGTCGAGAAAGATGGTGCGTTTGTCCTCGTCGAAGGAAAACCCCTTCTTCAACAGCCAACGCTCGGAATAGCGCACCGTTTCGTTGCGCTTGCCGGAAAAGTCGTGCCCGGGTAGCGGCAGGCGGGTGTCGATGCCCAGCCGGTTGATCTTGTAGCCGAGCCCGGCCAGCACGCGTGCGGTCTCCTCGCCGATCTGCACGAACCACGGGTCGCCGGCGGTCTCGACAAAGCGCCTGATGTAGTCGGGCCGCCGCGCCGGCGCCGCCACCGGGTCGCCGAGCGCGAAATGATGCCTCATCTTGGTGCCGAAGGCGATGTAGCCGTCAGCGTCGCCAAAGTAGGAAAGCTTACCCTGCACGGCGGTGGAATAGGCGAGCGAGAAGTCGCCATGGCGACGAACCATCGCCAGCCGTTCGACATGCGTCAGCGCCTGGCGCTCGACCTTCGGCGAGGCACCCTCGAGGATATTGTCGAAATAGATACGCAAGGAGGGCATGGTCGATTCCGCGTGTGTGGCGCCGCGTGTCCCAAGGACCAGCAAGCCACGCCGTGGCGTCTGATTTTCCGCGGGAAGCCGAAAACGATCGTGGTTTCGAATTCCTGCGTCGGTAACGAGATCCTCCACCTCGAATCAATCACATTGCCGCGACCTGATTATCGCCGATGCCGCCCATATGCCATATAGGACTGTATCTAATCGGACAGAAGCGGGTAATCTGCCCATGTCATTGTTTTGACCGCATTTCCGCGATCTGCTGTTTCCGGCTGGGGCGGAATACTTCGGCGCAGGGCTCGCGCAACCGGCACCGATCCGCTGTGTGGGTCTGCGCGCGATCAAACGGTTACAGCGTCCTGCCAGTTTGCGGGATGCCGCGGCGGTTGAATGGGTTTTGAGAGTGAATGGCTGATACGGCGACCGGAACAATGGCGGAGCAGTTGGTGGCGGTCGAGCCGGCAATCGTCATTGGCGCCGGCGCCGCCGGATTGGCCGTCGCGCAGGCGTTGATCAAGGCTGGTGTGCCGACGGCGATCCTCGAAAAGGAGAGCCGGCTGGCCGAGCCTTGGCACCGGCGCCACCAGCAACTGCACCTGAACACTCATCGCGATCTGTCGGCGCTGCCCGGCCTTGCCTTTCCCAAGGGTACCCCAGCCTTCCCTCCCAGGAATGTCGTTATCCGCCATATGAACGATTTCCGTGAGGCGAACCGGCTGCCGGTGGAGTTTGGCGTCGCCGTCGAGACCATCATGTTCATGGGCGACCACTGGGCGCTGCGCACCAGCGCCGGCTCACGCCTCGCACGTCATATCGTTGTCGCCACAGGCCGCGATAGCGAGCCTTTCACGCCGCATTGGACGGGCATGCAGGCGTTCACGGGCTGGATCATCCATTCGGCGGATTTTGGCGACGCCAACAGCTATGCCGGCAAGAAGGTGCTGGTCGTCGGCGCCGGCAATTCGGGCTTCGATGCCCTCAATCATCTGGCGGGTGTCGATACGGCGGCTCTATGGCTGTCGGCCCGCAACGGCCCCGCCCTTCTGCCCAAGCGGATCGGCAAGATCGCCGTGCACCGGCTCTCGCCGCTTATGGCGCGCTTGCCGCTGCGTGTTGCCGATACGGTGATGGCGGTGACGCAGCGCCTGGTTTTCGGCGACCTCACCAAATTCGGCATGCCGCCCGCGCCGGCGGGCGGCGCCAGCCGCCTGACCTCGGACTACACCGCGATCGCCGCGGACGACGGCGCCGTCAGCGCCATCAAAGCGGGCAAGATCGTCGTGGTCCCGACAATAAGGGAGTTCACTGCGGACGGCGTGATCCTGGCCGATGGCAGACTGATCGATCCCGACATCGTCATTGCCGCGACGGGCTACCGCACCGGGCTGGAGCGCATGGTCGGCAGTCTTGACGTGCTCGACGGCAAGGGCGTTCCGCTTTTCAACGGCGCTGAAAACGATCCGAAACTGCCCGGCCTCTGGTTCACCGGCATGCGGCCGAGCATTCGCGGCTGTTTCGCCAACGCCGCCATATTGGGCAAGGCGATCGCCGGCCGGATCGCCGGCTCCCGCCATCCATCCGGCGCGCCGCGCTGATCCCGGCCCGGGGAGCCGGCAATCGGGAGCGCGATCTCGCGCGCCTCGGGGGATTCTGGATGCACGTGGCGCCGGCGGCAGGCCTCGTCGAACACGCAAGGTGGCCACTTCGGCAGGTTTGAGCAGGCCACGGTCATGGACAGACTTCGGCATGGCGACGGTCTCCCTCGACAGGACCTGGGGCGCCACGTGTAAATTGCCGATCTTTCCCAAGCCTTGAGCAAACTCCATCCGAAAAGGAGGGGCCTCGGATCCCGAACCCCTCCTTCAGAGTTTCACCTGAACTCAGACGGCGATCTTGCCGCCGCCCTGTTTGGTGATGGCGACGACCGCCGGCCGCATCGGCATTTCGGGCTTGAAATCGGGCCAGCGTGTCGACGGATCCTCATAGTAGGAGGGGCGGCCAAAGGCTTCCCAGTCTTCGCCGCCGTCGCCCGGATGCTGGACGGCAACGAAGGCGGTCTGGTCGTCGGGCGCAAACAGCGGGCCGCACATTTCGGCGCCGATCGGCACGCGGAAGAACAGTTTCGAGGTCGCGCGCGCCGCGCCTTCGGTGTCGACCGCCCACAGGCCGTCGGTGCGGCCGGTGGCCTTCGGGCCCTGGCCGTCGGTAGCGACCCACAGGCGTCCGGCCGAATCGACCGCGCAATTGTCGGGCATGCCGAACCAGCCATTGGCCGTCGTCGCGGTCGAGAAGGTGGCGCCGACATCGGCGACGGAATGATCGCCGCATTTCAGTAGCACTTCCCACTTGCCCTTGGTGGCGGCGAAATCGCCGTCGCTCTCTGATATCTCGATAATGTGGCCAAAGGCGTTCGCGGCGCGCGGATTGGCGGCATCGACCTGGTCGGCCTTGCGCTTGGAGTTGTTGGTCAGCATGACGTAGACCTTGCCGTTGACGGCATTGGGCTGGATGTCTTCCGGCCGGTCCATCTTGGTTGCGCCGAGCAGGTCGGCCGCGCGGCGCGTTTCGATCAGCACATCGGCCTGGCCGGCAAAGCCGTTTTCGGCCGTCAGCGGGCCTTGGCCGAAGACGATCGGCAGCCATTCCACCGTGCCGTCCTCGGCGAATTTGGCGACATGCAGCGTGCCGTCGTCAAGCAGGTCCTTGTTGGCCGCGCGGTCGCTGGCGTTGAAGGTACCCTTGGTGACGAATTTGTAGACATAGTCGAAGCGCTCGTCGTCGCCGAGATAAAAGACCACGCGGCCGTCCTTGGCGACGATCGATTCGGCGCCCTCATGCTTGAAGCGGCCCATGGCGGTGCGCTTCTTCGGCGTCGAATTCGGATCGTCGACGTCGACCTCGACGACCCAGCCGAAACGGTTCGGCTCGTTCGGCTCCTTGGCGAGGTTGAAGCGGTCGTAATGCGCGCCCCACTCATAGGCGCCTTCCGGGATGCCGAGACGCTTGTAGTTCGCCGCTTCCTTGTGGCCCTCCGGCAGTTCGCCGGAGAAGTAGCCGTGGATGTTCTCCTCGGCCATGACATAGGTGCCCCAGGGCGTGACGCCGCCGGCGCAGTTGTTGACGGTGCCGAGAACCTTCGTGCCGGATGGATCGGCATTGGTCTTGACGCGGTCATGGCCGGCGACCGGTCCGGACAGCGCCATTTCGGTGTTGGAGGTGATGCGGCGGTTCAGCCTGCCGTCGCGCACCACTTGCCATTTGCCCGACACCTTGCGGATCTCGACGATCGTGCCGCCATGTGCCGCCATCTCGACATCGACCTGCTCTTTGCTCAGCGGTGCGACCTCGGCTGCCTTCTTGCCGTCCTTCTCGACGATCTTGACGATGCCGGGGAACATCAGATGCGGGTTGGTGTATTCATGGTTGACCACCAGCAGACCATGCTCGGCGGAGCCCTCGATCGGGATGTAGCCGACATAGTCGTTGTTGTAGCCGAACTGTTTTGCCTGGGCCTCGGCCGACTGTTTGGTCGGATCGAATTCCGGCGAATCGGCTAACAGCGGGTCGCCCCAGCGCAGCAGCACGTCGGCGTCATAGCCCGGCGCGACATGGTGCTTGTCGTCGATGCCGGCCTCGAGTTCGTCGAATTTGAAGGCGGAGCCTTCGGCGGCGCGGGCGTCGTCCGCTGCGATCATGGCCAGCGGACTGACGGTGGCGGCGATCGCCGAGACCGCGAGCGACCCCTTCAGGAAACCCCGGCGCGAGAACCGCGCGGCAATAATCTCGCCCATGGTGCGGTTGTCGGTGGGGTTGATGGCCGGTCCTTCGTTTTCCTCGAGCAGGCTGGTGCGGAATCGGGCGTCGGAGAAGCGCTGTTCGGTCATGCGGGCTTGCCTCTGGCTGTTGGAGTCGCTGGAGCTTGGGTGTCTGTTCGACGCCTTACAGCCGGCTGATCACATTTTCGTGACATCATGCCTGTTCTGGTGCCTGCCTGGTGCAGGTTGTTCATTCGGAATCCCGGACTTTGGTCCAAGCTTGCGCTTGCAAAGGTCCTGGAGGACAAACGCAACGGTCGGAGGCCGCTTCCGGCTACTACGTCTTTCGGCGATGTTGGCTGCAACGTTGAGGGTGGGCGCGCCGGCTCAATCGACGGAGACCAGGATGCGAAGATCGATCACGACCCGCTGTTTCCGGTTGGCGCTCGGATCGGCATCCGCGCTGGCGCTGACCATCGCTCCCTATCACATTGCCTTTCATGGCTTCGCTCCCGGCCTCTACGCTGCCAGCGCACAGGCCGGCAAGGGCGGCGGGAACGGCAACGGTGGTAACGGCGGCAATGGCAACGGCGGGAACGGCGGCAACAGTGGCGGCGGCAACAGCGGGAATGGCAACGGCAACAGCGGGAATAGCGGCAACAATTCAGGTAGTGGTGACGACGGTAGCGGCAATCCAGGATCCGGCACCGGCCAGAACGACCAGGGCGCCAGCAGTCACGTCAATACGGCGACCGGCGACAAGATCGACGTGGATGGCAAGAAGATCACGGTCCAGCATCCGGACGGCATAACGGAAAAGATCGAGAACGGCCGTTTCAGGATGGAAGATGCCCTCGGTCGCACGATCATCGACCGCCGGGTTACGCCGGCCGATATCAGCCGTCTCAAGGCCTTGTGAGGCTGGCCAACAGGCAACGGTCAGTTTCGCATGTCACCTCCGCCGCCCCCGGCGGAGGTGACCTCTTTTTGACCGGCGTCGCGCGGTTTCCCGCAGTTATGAGCGGTTCCTGTCACGGTCGCGAAACTCGCGCATCATGAGGGCCGCTTCCGTGCGGTTTCGCACGTTGAGTTTCGACAGCACCCCGGTCATGTGGTGTTTGACTGTCTTTTCCTGCAGATCCAGCCGCAAGGCAACTTCCTTGTTGCTGAGCCCCTCGGCCACCAGCCGCAGGATTTCCGTCTGCCTCCCGGTGAGTTGCCGCAGGCGGTCTGTCGTGCCGTCGGCCGGCTGCAGGGACTGGAGATCGGAAAGCAGCCGGGCCGACAGCGTCGGCGAAAGATAGCTCTCGCCGGCCGCCACATTGCGCAGGATGTCGGCGAGCGCGCGCGATCCGATACCTTTGAGGACATAGCCGCGCACCCCTGCGTTCAGGGCCTTGGTCACATCGGTATTGGCCTCTGAAACGGTCAGCATGACGATCTTCTGGGCAGGATGGTCGGCGAGGATGTTTGCAACCGCCGCCAGTCCGCCGCCCGGCATGGAGATGTCGAGCAGCAATATGTCGGGCCGCACCGTCGAAGCGAGGCGTTCCGCATCCTGCGCGGTCGCGCCCTCGCCGACCATTTCGAAGCCTCCGATCTCCGACAGGCTGCGCGTCACACCTTCGCGAAAAAGCGGATGATCATCGACAATGGCAATGCGAATAGCGCCAATCATGCTTGCTCCTCGACCGACAAACTGATCACCAACCGCGTGCCTTGCGGCCCGCTCAAGGTCTCGAACTGGCCGCCAATGCTCTCGACCCGTTCCCGCAGGCCGGCGAGCCCCAGCCCCTCCGCCCGCGCCGGATCGAAGCCTGGTCCGCCATCCGAAACTTCCACGAAAAGCCTGCCATTTTTCATCTCGGCACGCACCACCTGATCTTTGCCCTGTCCGTGGCGATAGGCGTTGTTCAGCCCTTCCTGCACGAAACGATAGATACTGATCTTCTCAGAGGCGCCGGGCTCGGGCAAATGTCCAGGCAATTTGAGCGTCACCGAGGTTCCCGTCCGGCGCTCGTGTTCGTTGACGGCCAGCCGCAATATATCGGTGGTAGCGGCCGTCTCTATCTGCGGCAGCACGAGGCCGGTGCAGATGCCGCGTATTTCGCGCATCGCATCCTCCAGCGTCTTGCGGATCATCGCGACCTCGGTCGAGCGGCTTTCGCCCCAGTGGCCGTCGCCGGAAAACACCGGACTGTCCATGCGCAGCGCCGCCAGGGCCACGAGCTGGGCCGGACCGTCATGGAGGTCGGCGCCGATCCGGCGCAGATATCTTTCGTTGAGCGCGGTCGCGCGGCGCGACGCCCGCTGCACGCGGTGGCGCAAGGCGCTGTTCTGCGCCACCAGGCCTTGCAGCTCGGACACCTGGCGGCGCAGCGCCCCGCGCTGATCGTCGATGGTGCGGCTGCCGCGCAGGACGATGCCAGACAGCAGCAGGAACGCCGTCAAGGTGGTGCCGGCCACGATCAGCCAGCTCGACAGCAGGGCGGAAGCCAGAGTGGCTTTGAAATCGCCCGCGACCTCGAAGAATTCGGTGACGGCCACCACGTCGCCGGACCAGGGTTCGCGCACCGGATTGTAGATCTCCAGCAGCGGTACGCCGACAGCCTGCTCCTTGCTTTCATTGCCGTCGAACGTGTCGAGTTGGGCGGTGACGCTGCCTTGGAATGCGGAACGCAGATTGTCGCTCAGATCGAAGCGGCGGCCGATCAAGGCCGCGTTCTTCGCATAGAGCACGGTGCCGTCGCGCCGCCAGAGCCTGAACGACACAAGGCGTTTGCCGAGCGCGCCCTGGCCAAGGGTCTCGTCGAGCGCCTGCTTGACGGACTCGCTCAGCTCCTCGCTCTTGCGCAGGTCCGGCAGCAGTGGCGCGATCACGCTGTCGACATAAAGTGCGGTCGTGGCGGCCGAATTGCGGATGACGCCATCCCTGATTTGCATCGTCACCCAGAAGCCCACCACCAGCATGATGGCCAGAAGGCCAAAGCCGCCGGCAACGAGGAATTGCACGGCAAGGGAAAGCTCGCTCCAGCGCCGCGCCAAGTTCTGAAGAATACGAATCATCGGCTCCTGGCCACCCCCTCTATCAACAGGCCGGGCGGTGGCTGCACATTGAGCTTCAGCCTTGCCCTTGCCAAGACCTTCGTTCGAACGACGTCGCTTGACGTCCTGGCGCGCTTCGGAAACAAGAGCCGCGACACACATGGCGGGCACCGCTTCGAGGGGGATGGGACGTGAGCTTTTCGGGATTGCTCCAGCTTGGCTTTTCAACGGTGATCTTCCTTTTGGCGGCAACCGCCGCCAAGCAATGGGGATTGGCGCCGAGCCTGGGCAAGATCCTGCTGACCCTGGCGCTCTATTCGCTGGGCAACCTGATCATGCTGCGGCTTATCCGCGAATTCGGCATGTCGGTGTCGTTCAGCCTGTCGGCGGTCATCCAGCTGGTCTCGGTCAACGTCGTGGCGCTGCTGTTCTTTGGCGAGCGCGTCAACGCGTTGCAGGCGACCGGCATCGTGCTGGCGGTCGCCGCCGTGGCGCTGATCACGCTCGGGCCCTATCTGCAGGGGCGATGATCAAGATGAAGACGGCGACACAGGCCCGATGAAAGACACTGTGGGCACCCTGCTCAACCGGATCGAATTTCCGGTCCTCCTGGCTGGCCTCGTCATCGCCGGCGGGCTGTGGGGCTTCGTGGAGCTGACGGAGGTGGCGCGGGCGACCGCGCCGCACGGCTTCGACACGGAAATCCTGCTTGCTTTCCGCCAGGCGGGCCAGCCCGGCGTTCCGGTTGGTCCGCCGTGGCTGGAAGGGGCGATGCGCGACATCACCAGCCTTGGCAGCTCCAGCGTGCTGGTGCTGATCACAGCGGCGACGATTATCTATCTGCTGCTGATCCGCAGGCCGGGGACCGCACTTCTCATTTTCGTCGCCGTGGCGGGTGGCCAGGTTCTGTCGAGTCTTTTGAAGGTCGGCATCGACAGGCCTCGGCCCGAGCTCGTCTCGCATCTGGTCAGCGAAACGTCGCTTTCCTTCCCCAGTGGCCACGCCATGCTGTCGGCGGTGACCTATCTCACGCTGGGTTCGCTCGCTGCGCGTTTCCTGCATGGCCGGGCGACCAAGGTCTATGTTCTGGCACTCGCCGTGCTGACGACGGTGCTGGTCGGCGTCAGCCGCATCTATCTCGGCGTCCACTGGCCGTCGGATGTGCTGGCAGGCTGGTGCGCGGGCTTCGCCTGGGCGACGCTATGCTGGTTGGCCGCGCGGCTCCTGCAGCGGCGCAGTGTGGTCGGCGAAAGTGAGTGATCTTCACATGGTTGAACTATGCCTTCTGATGCTTGAAACATCACAATGACGGTATTATACGTTATGTCTGCAGACTCAGACATGGGTTCAGGCCGATGATCACTGCCGCGCAGATGCGCGCCGCAAGGGCGTTGGCGGGCATCGACCAGAAGACACTCGCCGAGCGCGCCGGCGTCTCGCTTCCGACCATCCAACGCATGGAAGCGAGCGACGGCGTGGTCAGGGGCGTGGTCGATACGCTGATGAAGGTCATCCAGGCTCTCGACGAGGCCGGGGTGGAATTGATCGGCGAGAACCAGGCCAGCGAACGCGGCGGCAGGGGCGTGCGCCTCAAGCCCGCCGCGCCGCCGGATCCCAAGGCTGAGCCGGCATAAGTCGCGACGGCGACCGCCGACAGTCCTGCCGACGATCCCGCCGCCTTTCAGGGTGCGGAAGGCAGTCCATGGATCAGACACGGCGGGCAGGGCATCAATCGGCCCATAAGGCGGCCCATGGGCCGGCAAAGCCGACATTTTCCGAATTGTTCACGCCGAAACTCGTGACGGTCTGGCGGGAGGGTTACCACCTGCCGCAATTCAAGGCCGACGTCATGTCCGGCCTGACGGTCGCCATCGTTGCGCTGCCGCTGTCGATGGCAATCGCGATTGCATCGGGCGTGACGCCGGAGCGTGGCCTCTACACCTCCATCGTCGGCGGCTTCATCATCTCGGCATTGGGCGGCAGCCGTTTCCAGATCGGGGGGCCGGCCGGCGCCTTCATCGTGCTGGTGGCGGCCACGGTTGCCCGCGTCGGCGTTGACGGCTTGCTGCTGGCGACGATGATGGCCGGTGTGTTCCTGCTCGCCATCGGCTACCTCCGGCTCGGCACCTACATCAAGTTCATCCCCTATCCGGTCACCGTCGGCTTCACCGCCGGCATTGCCGTCATCATCTTCTCCGGCCAGATCGTCGAACTGTTCGGAGTGACCTTGCCGGGCAAGGAGCCCGGACCGTTCGTGCCAAAACTGATCGCGCTTGGCGAGGCGGCCGGCACGATCAACCCCGCCGCGACCTTCGTGGCGCTGCTGACCATCGCGACCATCGCCTTGCTGAAGCGCTGGCGGCCGAAATGGCCGGCCATGCTGATCGCCATCGGGCTCGCCTCGCTCGCCGTGGCGCTGCTTGCGCTGCCTGCCGAGACGATCGGCACGCGCTATGGCGGCATCCCGCGCAGCCTGCAATGGCCTGGCCTGCCGCCGGTCGGCCTCGACAGGATGATCGACGTCCTGCCGGACGCTATCGCTTTCGCGCTGCTCGGCGCCATCGAGTCGCTGCTGTCGGCCGTCGTCGCCGACGGCATGACGGGCCGGCGGCACCGGTCGAATTGCGAGCTGGTGGCGCAGGGCTTCGCCAACATCGCCTCTGCCCTGTTCGGCGGCATCTGCGCCACCGGCACCATCGCCCGCACCGCAACCAATGTGCGGGCCGGCGCGCACGGGCCGGTCTCGGGCATGGTGCATTCGGCGATCCTGCTCGCGCTGATGCTGGTGGCGGCGCCGCTCGCCAGCTACATCCCGCTCTCGGCCCTTGCCGGTGTGCTGGCGGTGGTCTGCTGGAACATGTTCGAAAAACAGGCCTTCGCCGCGCTGCTGCGCGCGTCGCGCGGCGATGCGCTGGTGCTGATGGCGACCTTTCTCATCGTCGTCTTCCGCGACCTGACCGAAGGCATCGTCGTCGGCTTCGCGCTCGGCTCGATCCTGTTCATCGACCGCATGGCCAAGTCGGTCGCGGTCGAGGCGGATCTGGCGCAGGATGATGTCGCCGACCGCATCAACGGCGCCGGCGCCTATGATTCCAGCGAGGCGAGCGACGCCGACACAGTCGTCTACCGTATCTCGGGTGCATTCTTCTTCGGCGCCGCCTCCACCGTCGGCAGCGTGCTCGACCGCATCGCCGACCAGCGCCGCAACTTCATCCTCGACTGTTCCGCCGTGCCGCTCTTCGATTCGACGGCCGCCAATGTCATCGAAAGCGCGGCCCACAAGGCCAGGCGCGCCGGTGTGCGCTTCATCATATCAGGTGCGTCGCCGCAGATACGGCGCATGCTGATCAACCACGGCGTCAAGCGGCCGCTGGTGACCTACGCCGCCTCGATCCGCGACGCGCGGGCACAGTTGGTTGGGAAACAAGAGGCGCCGTAGCTTTGCGTTCAGAACTCTTCGTTGGAGGGCGGCGTTGGCCCTCTCTCACCGGTTGAGCGATCTCGGACCGCTGACGAAGGGACTGCCCCTGAGATAGAACCGCAGCAGCCGGTCGGCATCCTTCGAAATGCCGATCCTGGGGCTCTCCGCGATTTCGCCGGGCTCGGGATCATCGCTTGCGAGCCATAGCGGGCCTTCCTGGCACAGGTCGAGCCCGTCGAGTGAACGATCGATACGCAATGCCGCGGCCAGTCTCCCGGGCCCGCGCGCCAGATCGCGCAACCGCTCGACACGACGGTTCAGCCGCATGATCGCGATACCTTCCAGTGGCTCGAGGGCCCGGATCAGCACGCCGGTACCGATCCCCGGCATGTCGCTCGAGACATTCAGCATGTAGGAGACGCCATAGGCAAGATAGACATAGGCGTGCCCCCGCTCGAGGAACAGCGAGCGGTTGCGCGGTGTCATCCCCCGATAGCCGTGCCCGGCGGCATCGCCGGCGACATAGGCCTCGGTCTCGACGATGCGGCCGCTGACCCTGCCTTCCGGCAAGTCGCGCACCACCACCTTGCCGATAAGAGTGCGGGCGAGGGACACGGTATCGTTCGGCAAGTCCGCGCGGCCGATCGGCCGGTGATTGTCCCTGTGCTTCACGGTCGTCACAACCCGACGGTTTGTTTGATCCGCGGATCGAAGTCCTTCCGCGGTCAAGCCCCCGCAGCAGCCAAATCCTCCGGAGACGGAGCGCTGGCAAGATCGTCGCGCGCCTTGCGGGCCAGTTTTTTCGTCGAGTGCTTGGGGCTGTCGCCGAAGAGTTCGGAGGCCTCGGCGAGACAGGTTTTCCTCAAGCTCTTTTCCGAACGCTTCAGCAGCTTGCCGAGGAGCTTTGTATCCTCCGGCGGCCCAAGCGGCTCGCCGTCGGTCTCGAGCAGCGCGCGCATGACGAACACGTCATGCAGTTCGCCGAGCCGGTCGCCCAGCGCATCGACGGCCTTGCGCCGCGCCTTGATCGGCGTCGGCCAAAGCCTGCCCAGCAGCGAGAGGTGCATGCCATGTGCCTTGGCCGCCTTGCGCAGGTCGTGGAAATCGTCGGCTTCGCCGCGCGAGCCGGCTTTGTCGAGCGCCTTCCTGGCCCGGCGCAACGCGGTACGGGCGCCTTCGGCAAGCACGTCGGCGGCCTGTTCCGGCTGGTCGGGCAAGGCAAGACTTTCGATCCGCTTCATGCCGTCCTCACAGGCAGCGGTCGCCGCGCCGATTGCGGCCCGAAGCCCAGCGCCCTCAAGCAGATCATGCTGGCGGGCGACCAGCCTGTCGCGCACGGCATCGAGCCCGCCATTGGCGCTTTCCTTGTGAAAATCTGCCGCCAGCCGGTCGATGGTCTCGATCAGCGCCGTCGCTTCACGGGGGCCGGCAAGCAGCGCCGCCACATTCCGGTAACAATGGTTCTCGGTCGTACAGAATGTTTCGTTCCCGGAATGAACAAGCCGCAGCAAGGCGCGCGCGCTCTTGATCCGCTTGCGGCATTTGTGCACTCCCTGTTCCGGCCGGCTGCGCGCCGTGTCCAGATGCAGGAGTGCTTTGCCGATTTCTTCGGCAAGGATGCGCCTGACCTCAGCGGTCAACGGCAGGCGCGGATCGATGCGAAAGCTCATGCGGCGATCTCCGGAATCCCCCCGAGGGCGAGCGACGCGTTGTAAAATTTCTGCTCGCCGGTGACTTCTCGGCCGAGCCAGTCTGGCAGCATTTCGTCCGGCACGTCTTCCGGCGTCTCGAGTTCGGCCACCACAAGTCCCGCGAGCGCGCCACCAAAGACGTCCACTTCATAGAGATAGCCGCGATGCCTAACATGGTGACGTGTCTTCTCGATGACACGTCCGATGGCGAAGTCCAGCATCTCCAGCGCGTCGGCCAACGGGATCGGGTATTCGAATTCGTCCCGCTCACGCGCCGCGTGCCCGAATTTGAGCGTAAGCTTGGCGGAGGCGCCATCGCTGATACGGATGCGGACGGTTCGTCCAGGTGCGGTGGCGAGATAGAACTGGAGAATGCGGATATCCGCCTCGACCAGATCCCGCCACGCGGTGCTGGAGACCAGGAACTTGCGCTCGACTTCCTTGCCCATGACCGCGCACTAAAGCGTCTGCCGCGGACGATGGCAAGACGGCTACGTACACGAGTTGACTTTAATCAATCGATTGATTAAAATTCGACATGACCAAGTCGCCGATCACCGGAACTTCGCGCCGCCAACCAGCCCCGGCGGAGTTGACGCGCGCCGCGCTTGTCCGCGCTGCGCTGAAACTGTTCGGCCGGCAGGGTTTCGACGGCACCTCGACCCGCGAGATCGCGGCGGAAGCACAAGCCAATATTGGCTCGATCGCCTATCATTTCGGCGGCAAGGAAGGCCTTCGCACGGCCGCCGCCGACTATATCGTCGAAACCATCCAGGCGATCGCCGGCCAGGCGCTCGGTAATGGCCAGCCGGGAGCGGCAAGCGATCCGGAGGCGGCGCGCGCGCAGCTTTTCGCGGCACTGGAGCGGATGGTCGGTTTCATCGTGGCGCAGCCGCAGGCCGGCGAGATCGTGCAATTCGTGCTGCGTGAACTATCGCATCCGACGGCGGCGCTCGACCGCATCTATGACGGCGTCTTCGAGCCGACGCATCGCCGGCTGTGCCTGATCTGGGAGCAGGCGACCGGCGAGCCGGCCGAAAGCGAACGGACCCGGCTGACCGTGTTCACGCTGATCGGCCAGGTCATCTATTTCCGCATCGGCCGCGAAGCGGTGATGCGCCGCATGGGCTGGCATGACATCGGCGCCGCCGAGGCCGCCAAGGTCGTGGCGGTCACTACGGACAACCTCAGCGCCATGCTGGCCGCCAGAAAAGGGACCGGGATGAAGGGGCAAAGACCATGAGCTTGCTGTGTTCGCTGCCGCTCGCCGCGCAGCTTTTCGGGGCCTGTGCGCCCACCGCCCCGCTGGCCGTCGGCTATGTCGAAGGCGATTATGTGCTGCTGGCGCCGATCGAGGTGGCGCAGGTCGAGACCGTTGCCGTGAAGCGCGGCGATCGCGTCACGCCCGGCACGACGGTGGTGACGCTGGAAAGCGCCGACGCCAGGATCGCGGTGGCGCAGGCCGAGGCAAGCCTCGCGCAGGCGCAGGCACAGCTTGCCGACCTGCAGGTCGGCAAGCGGCCGGAGGAAATCGCCGCGCTCAAGGCTCAGGTCGACATGGCCAAGGCGCAGGCCGATGACGCAAAGCGAAAATACGACCGTGCCGCCGATCTGTTCAAGCGCGGCACCGGCACGCAGGCCGATTACGACACGGCTTCGGCGACCCTGGAGACCGCCAACGCCCAGGTCGGGCAGGCTGAGGCCAATCTCGCCGTCGGCGGCCTGCCAGCGCGCGCCGAGACGATCAAGGCCGCCGACAATCAGGTCAAGCAGGCGCGGGCCGCGCTGCAGCAGGCCGAGTGGCGGCTGTCGAAACGGGTGCTGGCGGCGCCATCGCCCGGCCGCGTCAACGATGTCATCCGCAATCCAGGCGACACAGCCGGGCCGACGGCGCCTGTCATCTCCATGCTGCCCGACGGCGCGGTCAAGCTCAGCGTCTATATACCGGAAACCGCCTTCGCTTCCGTCAAGGTCGGCAGCCTGCTCAGCGTTCGTTGCGACGGTTGCGGCCCGGACGTGAAGGCGCGCGTTAGCTACGTCTCGCCCGACCCCGAATTCACGCCGCCGGTGATCTATTCGCTCGAGAACCGGCAGAAGCTGGTCTATCTCGTCGAGGCGCGGCCGGAGGGCGATGCGGGTCTGCTGCAGCCCGGCCAGATCGTCGACGTCGATCTCACGGAAACGGCGAAATGAACGTCATCGACGTTCATGGCCTGGTCAAGCGCTTCGGCGACAAGACCGTCGTCGACCATGTGACGATGGCGGTCGCCGAAGGCGAGATCGTCGGCTTCCTCGGCCCCAACGGTTCGGGCAAGACCACGACCATCCGCATCATGTGCGGCCTGCTGACGCCGGACGAGGGCGAAGGCACGGTGCTGGGGTTCAACATTCGCAGCGACTCGCTCCGGATCAAGCGCGAAGTCGGCTACATGACGCAGAGATTCTCGTTCTACGAGGATCTGACGAACGGCGAGAACCTCGAATTCGTGGCGCGGCTCTACCAGTTGAAGCCGGTCGAAGAGTATGTCGCCAAGACACTCGATGAGCTTGGACTGGCCACGCGCCGCAACCAGTTGGCCGGCACCTTGTCCGGCGGCTGGAAGCAGCGGCTGGCGCTGGCCGCCTGCATCATGCACAAACCGAAGCTGCTTTTGCTCGACGAGCCGACGGCCGGCGTCGACCCGAAAGCGCGGCGCGAATTCTGGGACGAGATCCATCACCTTGCCAGCGGCGGTCTCACGGTGCTGGTCTCCACCCACTACATGGATGAAGCCGAGCGCTGCCACCGCATCAGCTACATCTCCTACGGCAAGATGCTGGCCACCGGCACCGTCGCGGACGTGGTGAAGAATGCCGGGCTGACCACGTTCGTGGTCGAGGGCCCCCGTCTCGACAAGGTGGCTGAAGCGCTGCAGGGCCGCCCCGGCGTCGACCAGGTGGCGCCGTTCGGCGCGACGCTGCATGTCGTCGGCTCCGACAAGAAGAAGCTCGAAACGGCGCTCGCCGATGTCGAGAAGCAATACAAGGGCGTGACGGTGGCGCCGGGCGAAACCAGCCTCGAGGACGTCTTCATCCAGTTCATGTCCGGCTCGAAGGACAACATGGCATGAACGACGTCTTTTCCTTCGCCAGGCTCGGCGCGCTGCTGATCAAGGAGTTCATCCAGATGCGGCGCGACCGCATCACCTTCGCCATGATGCTGGGCGTGCCGCTGATCCAGCTGGTGCTGTTCGGCTACGCCATCAACAACGATCCGAAGAGCCTGCCGGCGGCGCTGGTGGCGACCAGCAGCGATCCCTATACGCGCGCCATGGTCTCGGCGCTGCAGACCACCGGCTATTACCGCTTCGACCATGTCGCGCGAAGTGCGGAGGAAGCCGAGTTCCTGATGGCGCGCGGCGATGTCGCCTTCGTCGTCACCATCCCGGCCGATTTCGGCCGGCGGGTGGAGCGCGGCGACAAGCCGCAAATCCTGATCGAGGCCGACGCCACCGACCCGGCGGTGGCCAGCGGCGCCATCTCGACGCTCGGCACCGTCGCCGGCCAGGCGTTGCTCAGAGCCCAGGGCATGCAGGAGGCCGCCGCCGAGGCCGCCAAGGGCCAGCTCGATGTGGTGGTGCACCGGCGCTACAACCCGGAAGGCATCTCGCAATACAACATCGTGCCCGGCCTGCTCGGCGTCATCCTGCAGATGACGATGGTGATGATGACCTCGATCGCGCTGACGCGCGAGACCGAGCGCGGCACGATGGAGAACCTTCTAGCCATGCCGTCCAGCCCGCTGGAGATCATGATGGGCAAGGTGCTGCCTTATCTGGCGGTCGGCGCGGTGCAGGTGCTGGTGGTGCTGGCGGCCTCGAAGCTGCTGTTTTCCATTCCCTTCGCCGGCTCCATATCGCTGCTGCTTAGCGCCGTGCTGATCTTCGTGCTGGCGCTGGTGCTGCTCGGCTACACGATCTCGACCATCGCCCGCACGCAGATGCAGGCGCTGCAGCTCACGTTTTTCTTTTTCCTGCCGTCGATCATGCTGTCGGGCTTCATGTTCCCCTATCGCGGCATGCCCGGCTGGGCGCAGATTTTCGGCGAAATCTTCCCGCTGACGCATTTCCTGCGCATCACCCGCGCGGTGATGCTGAAGGGCGCGCAACTGCCGGCGGTGGCGACCGAGATCGGCTGGCTGGTGGTATTCGTGGCATTGTTTGCCGGCGTAGCGCTGGTGCGGTTCAGGCGGACGCTGGATTAAGGGGCGGAGGGCGGTGCGTCGGGCGAGCGTGGGTCGAAACGGGTCTTTGCGTGCTCAGAACCGGATATCAATGAACGCACGTTCTAACCCGGAGCAGGATAATCACGGGTTGAGCCGTGCACGACTGCTTTGCGCTTCATTGCGATCATTTGGTTGGCTCCAATGGTTCCCCAAAAGCAGCCATGCTTGCCAACCATCAAAATCTTCACAACATCAGAGCTTCGTGTGAAAACTGACGACGCCTAAGGACGGCAATTAACGGCAATTAGAGCATCGGGCGATTAACATGCAACGTAGCCTGCCTGTTTGAGATAGTTCCAGCATTCGGTTGGATCGAACATGG